>JBDTSO010000026.1:0-15200 GCA_039931085.1 Acidobacteriota bacterium
TTTTGGAAATGAACACGCGCCTGCAAGTCGAACATCCCGTAACCGAACTCGTAACCGGAATTGACCTGGTGCGTGAACAGATTCTTGTCGCTGACGGTACTGAACTTTCATTTTCACAAAAAGATATTTCGTGGGAAAATCACGCAATTGAGTGCCGGGTTTATGCTGAAGACCCGGAGAATAATTTTCTTCCTTCGCCGGGAAAAATTACGAGATTAAGAGTTCCGCAGGGAAATGGTGTGCGCGATGACGGCGGAGTTTACGAAGGCACAGAAGTTTCTATTTATTACGATCCGTTGATTTCAAAACTTGCCGTATATGGAAAAACACGCGCCGAAGCGATTGATCGTCTGCGCCGCGCTTTGCGTGAATATGAAGTCGGCGGCATCAAAACGACATTGCCTTTTTTTCGTGAAATAGTTGAGGACGAGGAATTTATTGCCGGCAATCTCGACACCGGTTTTATTGCTCGCTTTAACAAACGGAAAAAGGTCAAAGTCTTAAACACAAGTGAAAAAGATGCTGCTTTAATCGCGGTGGCAATTGCTTTTAAAAACGAACGACCGCTGGTTCCAAATCAACAAAATCAATCATCCAGAAGCCTTAGCCGATGGGCGCAGACTGGAAGAGCGGCTTTGCTTAATAATCGTTAATGATTAAAACAATCAGAAAGGGCGAAGAATGTTATATTATAATTCTTCGCCCTTTCCGATTGTTCAGGCTAGTCCTTTTTCATTTCGGATTAATATCAGAAATTTGACCGTTAACATTACTAAAATAAAAGGGCGTGCCGATAATTTGCAGGTTTGTTAAATTTTCGGTCAAAGTTAAACCTTGATTATTATTGGCAAACCAATATCCTTTAGAATTTACTGAGATTATGTAGAAATCGCCAACCGGCATTTCCTGCATATTGAAATAGCCGAATGCGTTAGTCCTAACTGCTCTCGATTCCAAAGTGTGGGTATCCAAAACCGTTACAGTCGCACGACTTATTCCGCGACCTCTTTCAGTTAGAACTCTACCGGAAATAACTGCTCCTGCCGCCGTTGTACCATTTTGTTCATTTTTGAAAGTACAGACAACGAAATCGCTGGGCTGGACTGTTATAGTTGCGGTTCCGCCATTGGTTTGATCGTTAAGAGAAATACTTGTCATTCCGCCGGTGCAAACAATATCAAGGAGTCGAAAACCAGTGCCAAAAGGATTTTCTGTAACAGTTATTTGATTACCGAAGTTGGTGATGTTTGAATCTGTATATCTATCGGGTCCGATAACATTGTTATCTACCAATGAGAAATCACTGGCAGCCAATCCACTTGCCGTAAACGGAAATGAGGTAGTCGAAGCAGTTCCGCCGCCGTTTAGTGTAACTTCCTTAACTATTGTCACATTTGCTGATGAACCGTAGCAAAATGTAAGGCGAACGAGATCAAATGTTCCAGTATTAGGGTTGACAGGAGGATTTAATGGACCCGGATCGCTCATTGTCGGCGGATTATAGACATACACATTGGCGTTTGTACCAGTACCTTGCACAATAACTGCCTTAATAAATTTTGTGGAAGAAAAACCTACATCATTGCCGTTTATTGTGGTTGTTAATGTGTTGTTTGGATCCGAAGGCGCACCTCCTTGTAATTGTGATCCGGAACTATTTGTAAAAGTATAAGTTGCGCTTGATAAATTGGTGATTTTCAAACCGAAATCAGATGTGATGCTGGGAAATGTAGCATTGTCATTATTTAAATCTGCACAGGTTGGTTCGCCTTCTACGAAGATAGGAGTAACTTGAGGAGCATCTAAGGATGAAACTTGCCTCGAAGTTAAATTATTGAAATCAGTCAGTTTTTGTGCTGCTGAGTAAGTTGTTAATACAGATACGCAAATTAATAAAACTAAAATGCGCGAAATAAAATGTGGAAGAATTTTTTCATTCAGTGGATTCATTGTTTTCTCCTTTACAAAATCAAAATACAAAATTGCTTATTATTCTTTATTATTCTAAGGAAACAGTAAAATGAAAGCACAGTAGTTTCCAAAGATTAACGGTAAAGCTCCTCATTACGCAGTTAAAAAACTGCTTATCAATTTCGTGAATTATGTTCTAAACATTTAACAAAAACTTAATGTTATGTCAATATTTTTTTTGGAAATGCTCGCACGTTATCATATAAATTCACGAAATCACGTTTATTAAAATTTTAAATATAATATAGAAGCGTTTATTAAAAAAATGCACTATATTTAATAGTTAATTCAGTTCTATAAGAGAACGAAATTTAGAATTGCTTTTGCCTAAATAAATATCTAATAAAAAGAAATTCCAAAAAAAATAAAAAAACCTGTTTGCGATGTGCAAATAGGTTTTCGGTAAATTTGGCTCATATAGATTTTAAGGTATGTCAACGCAAAGCGTGAAACTTCCGCCGCCTCTCAACGAATAAACTTTCCAGCAAATTAGTTTTAAGATTTGCAATTTGGCGGTGATTTGAAACAAAATTTGTATGAACAAAAAATAAATTTCCAATGGGTAAAATAAACATTATGAAAGCATTAGCAGTTACACCAAAATTGGTAAATTCCGTCCGGCTTCAGGAAATGGTAAAACCTGAAATCTCTGAAATCATAGATGGTCGCGGAGTTTTGGTTGAAGTTTTGCGAGTCGGAGCTTGCGGAACAGACAGGGAAATAAACAATGGTGAATATGGAGTTGCTCCGAAAGGATTCGATTTTCTTGTTCTCGGACACGAAAACTTTGGACGAATTGCGGAAATCGGTGAAAATGTCAAACAATTTGCCGTCGGCGACTACGTTGTCGCATCCGTGCGCCGTCCAGGACATAGCTTTTACGACCAAATTGGCGAGCAGGATTTTACGACCGACAGTCAATATTTCGAGCGCGGCATTTCACGACTTCACGGTTATATGGCGGAATTTTATGTCGAAAATGCTGATTTTCTCGTAAAAATTCCGCCCGCAATAAAGGAAATTGCTGTTTTGCTAGAACCGCTTTCGATAATTGAGAAAGGTTTGAAACAGGCGAGCGACATTCAAGAGAGGTTAAAAATTTGGCGACCCAAAACGGCGGCGGTTTTGGGAACCGGAAGCGTCGGACTTTTGACGGCGATGGCTTTGCGTCTGCGCGGTTATGAAGTTCACGGCTTCGGCAAAGATTCGCGTGAAGGATATTTTAACGCGGAACTGCTCGAAGAAATCGGTGTAACTTATGATTCGACATTGGAAATTTCCGTCGCGGATTCAACCGAAAAATACGGCGAATATGATTTGGTTTTTGAATGCACCGGATACTCGCCGATTATTTTTGATGCCATGCAGTCTTTAAACGAAAACGGCGTATTGATTCTCGCTTCCGTAACCGGCGGGACGCGCAAAACCGATGCCGTTCCGTCTGACGCAATCAATCAAAAATTCGTCCTTGGAAACCGCGTAATGTTCGGCACAGTCAACGCCAACATCGAACATTTTGAAACTGGTGTAAAAGATTTGGCACTCTGCGAAGCAATGTATCAAGGCTGGCTTTCCAAGATGATGACTCATAAAATCGAAGGGTTGGAAAATTATGAAAAGGCTTTTGATATTTTGAATAATTCAGCAAAACATAAGGCGATAAAAGTTTATTTTGAAGTGAATAAAATTTGACAAGTTAAATTCGCCGTTAAAAATTTATGTCCGATTTTCCAGACTACGAACACGAAGGCGATGTTTTAACCGAGAGTGAAACTAAACTCGAAAAGCCGAAACTTTATAAAGTTTTGCTGCACAACGACGATTTCACAACGATGGAATTTGTCGTCTTCGTTTTGAGCCATGTTTTTATGCGTTCCGTTCCCGAATCTTTTTCTATTATGCTTAAAGTTCACAACGAAGGTGTCGGTTTAGCCGGAATTTATTCGTATGAAATTGCAACAATGAAATCAGAAAAAGCGATGAATCTCGCCCGCGCCAGTGAATATCCGCTGCTTTGCACGGTTGAGGAAGAATAATTTTTATTAAAATAAAAAAAGCATTGTTTTTGAAAACAATGCTTTTTTAAAATTAGATTGCAAAAATTTAAGGCGTTAGTTTCACACCAAAGTCGAAAAACTTTGCACCGACGGCGGCACCGGCATTGGAATTCCCGGAATTTAATAAATAAAAACCGTATTCGCCGTTTTTAAGAGCGGTTTTCGGGGTAACCTTAAAAATGCCGTTGCCTAAATCTTCCGCGTTGTAATCAACCACATATTCATCAGAAAGTCCGCCTTTTGCTCCGAAGGCATTGGATTTACCGATAGTTACTTCGCGGTTGTCGCTTCTGATGTTGAATCTGACCAGCGCAAATTCATTCGGCGTTGAAGGAACTCCGCTCGAAGTATTTAAGCCGCCGCTTTTATTGTCAAGATAAAAATAAAAGACCGGCTGTGATTCTTTGATCTGCAAATCTGCCGTTGTTCCAGGCAAATTGGCTTTAGTTTTAACCTTGCCTATTCCATACGTCATCGAAGAGGTAAATAATCCGCCGGTTCTGTTTTGTGCCGAAACATTCGGCGCAAGCTGCGTCATTTTCTTCTCGCCGTTATTTTCCTCATACAAATAAATGCCGAAACCGTGCGGCGACATTGGATTATTCGGTTCGGCGTTAGCCGCCGTAGTTGATATCGTCGAATTTGTCAGCAATGTCTTTCCACTTTTGGCTTCGAGCATTGCAGTTACAATTTCATCCGAAACTCCGGCTTTTTTCAGTGCAATCAAAGAATCGGTTGAAAGGTCGAAATTCGACTTGGATGTGCGAATTTTATTGACGATAATTGAACTGTTAAGTCCGGCTTTTGCTAAAGAAATAACTTCGTTATTCGTCATCACTTCATCTTGAGCATAAATTGTTGTATTTGCCGTTACAAAAAATGCGGCAAACAACAAACAAGCAATTATGAAATTGGTTTTTTTCACTTTTTTATCTCCTTAAAGTAGTTTGTAAGTGTCAGTCGGTACCGACTGACACTATCGAAAATTTTTATAAAGATCAAAACTCCTAAACATAGACGCAATATTATTTGACTGACAAAGGCTAATCTTTGGAAATTATAAATCTATTTAGGAGAGTTGCGTTTGGACTGCCAAACATAGCCGTTTCTGGCGCGAATAAATAAGTTCGGGCGATAAACGCGAACTTTAATCGAGTATCTTATACCAACTTTTCTTTCTTCGCTAGGATAATAACCCAAAATATAAACTTTTCTAAGTTCGTCGGCGATGGCTGCAAAGGCTTGATTCAAGTTCGTATTTGAAGAAACCCGAAAAACTCTGCCGCCGGTTTGGTTTGAAATTTCTTTGAAAAAACCATCCGCCGCTTTGTAATCTTCTTCTCTTTCGCCTTTTTTTCGCGGCATTTCGATTGAATACGGACGATCATCTTCATCATAAAAAATCTGCGCCGAATTTTTCCGGCTTTTTTGCACGTCGTCCCAAGTGTTGTATTGAATAGGATAAACTAGAACATCGGTTTCGATAATTTGCTTCAAAATATCGTCAGCCGTCAGATTCGGACTGCTCGTATCAACGCCGTCGCTGAGTAAAACAATCGCTTTGCGTCCGTCAATGATATTAAATTTCTCGTTCAAAACCAAACCCAAAGCCGAATATAAACTTGTCCCCGAAGCAATTTTCGCGCCTTCAATCGCTAATTTTAAAACCTTTCGATTGCTCGTCGGTTCGCATAAAACCTGTGCTTTTTCATCAAACGACACAACCATTACTTTGTCGTTTTCGCGCAATTGATTGACAAAAGTTAAGGCGGCGTTTTGAATTTCCTGAAGTTTAAAAACGCTCGAATAACTCATATCCAAAACAAGTGCGACTATGAACGGTTGTTCTTCATTTGAAAAATAGGCAATTTCTTGTGCTTGTCCGTTTTCAAAAATCTTAAATTCTTCCTTTTTTAGATCGGTAACGGGTTTGCCGCTGCGCTGTGAAATTTGGGCGGGAATAATGACCAAATCAGTTTTAATGCGGATAACTTCATCATCATTATTTTCTTTTGTTTTTTCATTCGGCGAAAGTTTGCCGTCTTTTTCAACGGTTTTATCGGAAGAGCTTTCCGAATAAATCGGAACGCGCCCCGCTTGCCCGAATAAAGGACTGATAAAAATCAAAATTGTAAAACTAATTTTTGCAAGATTTTGCATCTCGAATCACTCCCACAGTTTGCAAAATTATACAACTTCTAACCTGACGATTGAAAGAATCATTTTCAGATTTGGAAATTTACAATAGATTTTTAATTTGCCGTGTTATATTTTCGCCAAAGTTTCCCGCGAATTAGTTACCAAAATCACATTTCGAGAATATTTTCAAAAGAAGCACGAATATTGAGGCGATGGACAGTTAAATTTTCGAGTAAATTTTGGACGGATGAAAGTTTCATTCTTTTAACAATTGTTTGCAAAGCAGTTTGGTTCGCCGTCGGCAAGCGCGTTGAGCGTCCGACGGTCAGGCGCAAATTGTGGTCGAGTTCAGTCAAAAATTCGCAGCCTTTCGAGAAGTTTTGATAATCTTCCGCCGATAAAGAACCGCTTTCGTAAAGTTTTTCGAGCATAAAAAGCGTCGAACGATTTTCTTCGCCGTCGGGAATATGCCAGCGCAATTGCAAAAAACGAACGCCAAAGTATATGTCGAGCATTCCGCCCGCGCCGAATTTGATGTCAATTTCTTTGCCTTTCCGTTTTTTCGCTTTTTCTTCTTCTAATCTTCGACGAATGCGCCACGTTTCTTCTCTTAAAATTTGGAATTTGGAATCTGAAATTTGAGATTTTTGTGCGTTTTCGTGGATAATTTTTCGCGCTTCGTTTTCGACTGATTTTGCCAGCTCCAAATCGCCCGCCGCGCCGCGCAGTTTGACATACGCAAGCCATTCCCATACTGCCGAACGGTTTTCCAGATAATTCAAAAACGCGGTTTTACTCAAACTCGTCGCACCGTTTTTGCCGTCGGGACGCAATCGCAAATCTACCCGGTAAAGAAATCCGTCGCGTGTTAAACTCGAAAGTGTCGTGATAAAAATCTCAACCGCGCGGGCGTAGAATGTTCCAAATCCAAAGTCCAAAGTGTCAGTTTTTTTTACCGCAATTTCAAACTGCTGCATTTCTGCATTGCTGTTTTGGCGATTTTTATCTTTGGACTTTGGACTTTGGACTTCATCGTAGACCAAAACCAAATCCAAATCAGAACCGTAATCCATTCCGCCGCCGCCGAGTTTTCCCAAACCAAGAATTCCTAATTGCAATTCGTAGTTATTGCTCGGCGAATCTTGACAAGTTCGCGCCAATTCCTTTTTTGTGATGAAAAGTGCAGCTTCAAGACTTGCTTCGGCTAATTCTGTTTGTAATTTGCGTACTTTTTGAATCGTAATTTTTTGACACATATCAAAAACGACGATTTCGAGCAGGAAACGTGACCAAGTTTTTCGTAAAACCGCCAATTCTTGAGCAAATTCTTTTTCATCTTTTATGAGAGAAAGAAAAATCTGTTTATAATCTTTTTCGATAAAATCTTCGGATGTCTTCGGCAAATCATTAATTAATTTTGGATTAGCGACAATTATTCCGGCGAAATACAGCGAAGTTTTCGATAAAAGGCTGAGAGTTTCCAAGGTTTCTTCGTCAAGCTCGTTTTTAATGTCGGACTTTTCAAGTGAATCAAAAATCGGTTGAAGTAAATTTCCGTTTATTTTTTCGACATTAATTTCCGACAATTTTATTTCAGAATTTAAATTTGGGCTTTTAGAAATGGTTTTTTGTCCAAAAACCCGAAAAAAAATCCGGTTGACATTTCCGCTGTGAATTTTCAATGAGTTTTCAAATTCTTTCACATCTTCAAAATTCATTCTTTTGGCAATCAAGAATCGTCTTTCAGTGTCGTTCGGAACGAGATGTGTTTGCAAGCCGTTTTCCATTTGCAGGCGATGTTCAAGGCGGCGCAAAAAATCGTATGCCTCGAAAAGTTCGGTCAATTCTGTTTCGGTCAATAATTTCCGGTCGGCAAGACGCGATAAACTGATAAGAGAATGCGGCGCACGAAGCCAAGCATCTTTTCCGCCGTAAGCAATTTGCAGAGCCTGCGCTATAAATTCTATTTCACGGATTCCACCTTTGCCGAGTTTGACGTTGAAACCGTTGTCAGAAGATTTTTCGAGATTGATTTTTTCTTTGGAAAGTAAAACATTTTGTAAAGCGTTTTCCACATTTTCATTTTTTGAGAAAACATTTGACTTAACTTTTTCAAAAAATTTGTGAAAAACTTTACGTTCACCCGCACAGGCGCGTGAACGAATCAGAACCTGACGTTCCCAACTTTGCGCGGAATTTTTGTAATAGTTAATCGCTTCATCAACTGAAATAGCCAATGCACCAACGCGCCCGTGCGGACGAAGGCGCAAATCAACTCGATACGCCGCACCTTCGCCGGTTTGACCGCTGACGGTTTTCGTAACGAATTCCGCCAATTTTACAAAATATTCACGGTTTGTAACCGGATCACGCGAGCCTTGACCGGAAGTTTTGCCGTCGTATGAATAGAGAAAAAGCAAATCAACATCGGAAGCGTAATTCAGTTCGTTTGAACCGAGTTTGCCGAGCGCGACAATGCAGAATTCAGCTCTTTTGGTGCGTTTTTTAGCATCAATCTCAAGCGGAATGCCGTAACGATTATCAAGTTCCTGCTGCGATTGGCGCAGAGCATACTCCAAAATCGCATCCGCCAAATTCGAGATTTCTTCAGTAATTTCGGCAATCGTGCCGAGATTACGAATGTCGCGCAAATAAATTCGCAAAAGTTCGCGGCGGCGAAAACGAGCTAACAGAATATTCGGTTCGATTTGGGAATTTGTCAGCGCAAAACGAGCCAGAGATTCGAGAATTTCTTCTTTGCCGCGCACTTTGGCGGAAATTCGCTGACGATTTAGCCACCAAATATAATCGGGATGTTGTAAAAGTGTCGTCGCCAACAGTGGACTAAATGCGGAAAGCGTTAAAATGTCGGAAAGTAAACCTTCATTTTTAGCCAGTTTTTTTTCCTGCGAAGGAAATTTTTTAATTAATTGGGAATAAAAATTTTCCGCACTTTTTGAATCCGGGAGACTTCGAGCGATTGTTAGGATTTTTTCGCTTAACATTTGCAGTTACGCTTCAATAATTTCAACTTTTGTTTCAATCAAATTTTTCGGAATTAAAGCAGGAAAGTACGCCATAATTTCTTCAACTTTCGGTCTGCCGCCGGCAAAACCCGTAACACCCGGAGGTCCAGTCAAAATCAACGGCGCGAGTTCCTTGGTAAATCGCGTCACATCTTCTTTGCTCTGTCCGCGCACACCAAAACGCAATTGTACTTCGGGAATATCGGCGCGCGGTTCGCCCGAAAGATGTCCGTGTGTGGCGTTAACACCGACGAATTCAGTCAAAATTACGTCAAACTGCAAACCCAATTTATCGAGCCGCGAACGCAGAATCAAATCCGCCATTTTCGCTTTCTCATAAGCGTCCGGGTAAGAATAAACAAGTGTTCCGACGGCTTTCCAACCGCCAGAATAAGCAATCGAAACTTTGTAAAAATCGGTGTTCGGTTTGCCCTTAATACCGAAAACTTTAACACGGTTTTCGCCGTCTTCGGCAACATTTATCGTCGTAAAATCGGCGATGACATCGGGCGTAATATATTCGTGCGGATCGCCCATTTCATACAAAAGCTGTTCTTTGACCGATTGAATATTTATTCGTCCACCCGTTCCTTTGTGTTTAGTAATAACGAAGTCGCCGTTCGGCGAGGCTTCGACAATCGGAAAACCGATATTTGCAAGGTCGGGAATGTTTTGCCAATCGTATTGACAATTTCCGCCCGAACATTGTCCGCCGCATTCGATAATGTGTCCGGCGATTGTTCCGGTGGCAACTTTGTCCCAATCTTCAAACTTCCAGCCGAATTCGTGCATCAGCGGCGCAAGCGTCAAACCCGTATCGGTAAGTCGTCCGCCGATAATAATTTGTGCGCCTTTGTCCAACGCTTCGACGAGCGGTTTCGCGCCGAGATAAACATTTGCGCTCTGAACTTTGTCCAAAATGTCCGCCAAAGGTTCGCCCGTGTCCATATTATTTATTTCAACGCCGTCATCAATAAACTCCTGAAGACGAGGCAAAACATCGTCGCCTGTAATAACGCCGATTTTAACTTTTCCGCCCAAACCTAATTCCTGCGCGACATTTTTAATCGCTTCGGCACAGCCTTCGACATTGACACCGCCCGCGTTTGATAAAACTTTTATATCTTTTTCGACGCAATCGGGCAAAATTTCCTGCAAAAGCGTCACAAAATCACGCGCAAAACCGGCGTTCGGATCACGCTGTTTCTGCTTTTGCAAAATGGACATCGTAACTTCCGCCAGATAATCCAACATCAAATAATCAATCGGTCCGTTGCGAACCTGATCAATCGGCGCGGTCAGCAAATCGCCCCAAAAACCCTGACCACCGGCAACTCTTACTTTTTCTTTCATTATGTCTTTAATTAGAAAACAAAAACAAAAAACGGTCAACAATCAAAATAGATAAATGATTGTTGACCGTTTTTTTGACTTAACAAAATGTTGTCAAATTTAATTAATTACATCTTCTGTTTTACCGGCGGCTTTTTTCGTGAAAACCCAAACTTTTTTGGAAACCCACTTTGTTCCGTCCCAAGTTGTTACAACAACCTGTTTGCCGCCATCATAACCTAGTTTTGCAAAATCCGCCGCTTTATCGCCCGTGTAATAAACGGCTTTTTTTGTTCCTTTGACAGTGGCATCCCAAACATCACTGGCAACATTGCCGGTCTTTTCGGAAACAGTTGCAGCTCCATCAGCCGCCACATCACCGGCTTTGTCGTATGTTTTCTTTGTCACATCAACTGTTTTATTTGCAGCGTCAACTGTAACATCTTTTGTTTTGTCAACCACATCCATCGTTACATCGGCAGTTTTTTTAGCCGCGTCAACCGTAACATCTTTTGTTTTTTTAGCGGCATCTTTAACTGCATCAACAACCTGAGCTTGTGCCGCGCCGTATGAAAACAATACTATTGCAAGTAACATTCCCAAACAGTTTAAAACCTTTAATCTCATAATAACTCTCCTTTATGAACATTTAATTAACATTCATATTTTTTATAAACCATAAACGCATTTACCGTGCCAAAATAAAAGACGTTCACAATTCAAATGATTGTGAACGTCTTTTGCTATTTTTTTGAAGGTATTATTGTAGGATTTTCTTCGCTCGGCTAATGACAGCTTTTGTGCCGCGTTTTGTCTTATGCGCCGTATATTTTGTTCCTTTGACGGCTTTTTTAGTTACATATTTTCCACCTTGATAAACTTTCTTACCAACATAAACAGTACCTTTGGCAGTTTTACGATAAACATAAACAACGCCGTTTTTACCTTTTCGGTAAATATATTTAGCACCGCGTGCCGTTCTCGACGCAATACCGTTTTTTTTCTTGACTGTTACTTGTCCGCGCCTTGTTTGGGCGTTAGCTGCAAACGGACTGTTTTCCGAGATCGCGCTGCTGACAAAAGTAACTGAAAGCAACATTGCGAAAGCAAACAATAAACTGGATAATTTTCTCATTTTTTCAACTCCTATAATTTTAACTTTTGACCTGTATTGATTTGATTTATGTGATCGCCGAGTTTCGATGTTCGGACAAATTTCTAAAAAGGATAATTATATTGCAACAAAGAAACCAAACGCAATCTAGTTTTCGCTTCTGACATTTTGACGAATGAAATTTACAATATCTTCGGTTGACGTGCCGGGCAGAAATATTTCGGAAACTCCGTTCGATTTTAGTTGGGCAATATCCTCCTGCGGTACAATTCCGCCGACGAGGACGAGCGTGTCGTCCATTCCGTTTTCGCGCAGAAGATCAATAATTCGGGGACAAAGCGTGTTGTGCGCTCCGCTTAAAATCGAAATTCCTACGGCATCAACGTCTTCCTGCAACGCTGCTGTCGCAATCATTTCCGGCGTTTGGCGTAAACCCGTGTAGATAACTTCCATTCCCGCATCGCGCAGTGCGCGGGCGATGACTTTTGCGCCGCGATCGTGTCCGTCTAGTCCGGGTTTGGCGACGAGAACTCTGATTTTTCTTGCACTCATTATGTTTTACAGTATAGGTCGTAAATCGTGAATCGTAAATCGTGAATCGTTAAATGTGCCGTTAGTTTAACTGCCAAGACTTTTGACATAATCTATCGACGAATAAATTTATTGAGCGTACCGCTTGATTTGATCAAGGGTTTCAATTCCGTCCAGCTGTAAAAGAAACGTCCTTCGGGCTGTAATGCCTGAATCGCGTGAACGAACGCATAATCATATAAAAATGTTATACCTTTGTCGCTGACGGAAAAATCGTCGAGATTTTTAATCGTAAAATTTGCATCGGCAAAAAGTTCTTCGGGATTTTCAAAATCCGGCTCATCCTTTTTTGTTTTGGCAATCGCTTTTTTTATTTCTAATTTTTGAGAATTTCTAATTTTTTCAGCCAGATTTTTGAGATTTATAAAAACTTCAGCCGCCGTCAGACGATTACCAGTTTTTGTGTCAATGACGACTTCTTTGATAATCGCAGACGGATAAGCCGCCAAACCTTCGGACATTAAAATAATGTCTAGTAAAGAATTTTTGTTGTATTTAACTTCGTAACTCGCTTCTTCGAGCCATTGAAATTCGCCCATTTCGCCTTTTAAATCAAAATCATTATTTTTTTCGTAACTAATCGCCGCTTCGATTTTTCGTGAAATCGCCGGAGTCGCAGCTTTGACCTGCGGGCGAATTAGGACAAACGATTTTTTAAAGTCCTGAATCGGCTTTGGGCGTTTATATGTAATTTTTTTCGGCTTGATAATTACGCTTTGCGAAAAAGCCGAAAATGAAAAGCAAAAAATAAGCAATAAAACGAAAGTGAATTTTCTAATCATAAATGTTTTTGATAATTGACGGTTTGAACTATTCTTTCCTCAAATTCCATCGCCGGAGCACTGAAAATACAACGGATTTTGCCGGACAATGTTTTTTTATTTTTCATCGCCTCAAACATTTCCGCCCAAGCGTGAGAATTTATCCAAAGCGGATTATAGCTGGTCAAAGGTTTGATTATTCCATATTTAACCTTTTCGTTCTCTCCGACAAAAGTTCCGAAAATTTTGTCCCAGATAATAAAAATTCCGGCATAATTTTTATCGAGATAATCTTCATTCACGCCGTGATGAACGCGATGATGCGAAGGCGTATTCAAAACATTTTCCAAAAAACCGAGTCGCGCTATATAAGGCGTGTGAATCCAGAATTGATAAACCAAATTAAATCCGTGCATCGTAACAAACGCCCAAAGCGGAAAACCCAAAAAAGCGACCGGAATATAAAAAATCCAATGAGCAATCCCGCTAAACCAACTCTGACGAACGGCGACGCTTAAATTATATTGATTTGACGAATGATGAACGACGTGAAAATTCCAGAAAAAGCGAATTTCGTGGCTGAAACGATGAAACCAATAATATGCAAAATCGTCAACAAATAAAAGGATTGCCCACGACCACCAGACGTTCATCGGAATATGAACCGGCGCATATAAATAAACCGATTCATAAATCAGCGAACTGAACAAACCGAAAATCGCGCCGAACAAAACACTACCGAAACCGAGCAAAATGTTCGTCCAGGTGTCTTTTTTATCACGCACATCTTCCTTGCGGGAAGCGATAAACGCTTCAAACGCAATCAGCAGCGCGAACATCGGAATGGCAATTTCAGTCGGTTTCAACATTTTGAGAAAATTATATCAAAAAATTACTTAATCGCCGCCATTCATCAAGCGTCAGAGTTTCAGCGCGGCGACTTTCTTCAATTTGAACTTTTTCGAGAATAATCTTAATTCCGCCTTTATTTTCAAACTTTTGCGACAAAACAACATTGCGGTTTCTAAGATTATTAAAAATTGTCTTACGTTTTTGGCGAAATCCTGAACTGACAATTTCCCGAAACAATTCAGTATCTTTGATGCCGATTGCGGCTTCATTCTTTGGCTGTAATTTTACAACCGCGCTCAAAACTTTCGGCGCGGGACGAAAAGCATTTGGCGGAACGTCGAAAAGTTTTTTCACATTAAGATAAGTTTGCACCAAAACCGACAAAAAACCGCGCTCTTTATTTCCGGCTTCGGCTATAATTCTTTCAACTACTTCCTTTTGAAACATCAAAATCATTTCCGAAAAAACCTCACGTTGTTCGATTAACTTTTGCAAAATTGCCGTTGAAATATTATAAGGCAAATTTGCGATAAGTTTTGCCCGTTGTCCGTTGTCCGTGATTATTTTTTTGAAATCAATTTTGAGCGCGTCTTGTTCGACAAGTCGGAAGTTTTTACTTCCGGCAAATTTTTCTTTCAAAACAGAAATCATATCGCGTTCCAGTTCAATCGCAGTAATATCTGCGCCGCTTTCGACAAGTTTTTCAGTCAACGCCCCGCGCCCCGCGCCGATTTCAATGATCATTTCATCTTTCTGCAGGTCAAGCGCGGAAATTATTTTATCAATATAATTTTGGTCAACAAGAAAGTTCTGCCCGAATGATTTTTTAGCAAAAACAGTTTTCAGTTTTCGGCTTTCGGTCTTGGATTTATTCACACTTTATCCCTTATCCTTCATCCTTTAAAAAAGGGTATCCCGTAAATTCAAAATCGCCGCCGTGTTTAATGATTTTCAAGTCTTTTAAGTGCATCGCATTTTCCAATGAATTCGCTCCGTTTCCACCGATAGCAACAGGCGCGGAATGTCCGCCGATAATGATTGGCGCGACAATAAAAGTCAACTTGTCAACCAATTTCGCGTCCACAAACGCGCCCGCTATTTGAGTTCCGCCTTCGACTAAGACGCTCTGCAAATCGCGCTTTTTCAGTTCGCTTAAAACCTTTGCCAAATCCCGCGCATTTTCCCTAATTATATCAACGCCGCGTTCAATTAATTTTTCAATTTTCGCTTCGTCGTTTGAATTTGAAACAACAATTGTCGGCACATCCTGCGCGGTTGCGACCAAATTCGATTCAAGCGGAATTTGCAGACGATTATCCAAAATCACACGCGCCAATTTGCGTCTGCGCGGTTTTCC
>JBDTSO010000027.1:0-15190 GCA_039931085.1 Acidobacteriota bacterium
CAAGCCGCGCGGCTTTCCAAGCGGGGAAAATACCGAAAACCAAGCCGATGCCGACGCTGGCGAAAAATCCCATAACCGGCGCCCACCACGGAACGTAAGACGGGAAAACGAAGGAAATTAAAAAGGATAAAGCCCAGCCGATTGCCAAACCGACTATTCCGCCGAAGCCGGTTAAAGTGGCGGCTTCAATCAAAAACTGTAAAAGAATATCGCTCTGTTTCGCGCCGATTGCTTTGCGAATGCCGATTTCGCGCGTTCTCTCGGTAACGGAAACGAGCATAATATTCATTACGCCGATGCCTCCGATCATTAAACCGATTGAGGAAATGACGACCATTGCGAGAAAAACTCCCGCCGTAATTGACTGGAATGTTTCGATTATGCTGGCGGCGGTTTCGATTGAAAAGTTATTTTTCTCGCCGTATGGAACGTGCCGCCGAATTCTCATCAAATCCTGCACCTGATCTTTCGCTTCGTCTAATTTTCCTTCTTTGGCGACGGCTAAAATACGAAGGTCTTCGGAATAAGGTTTCAGACGTAAAGCCGCGCCCATCGGCATATAAACTATATTGCTTTGATCGTTATTGCCGCCGCCGCCGCCGAAAAGCTGTTCTTTTTTCTCGATTATTCCAATCACGCGAAATTCGCGCCCGCCGATTTCGATTGTTTCTCCAATCGGATTGAGGTATGGAAAATAACTGTCAACCACCGCCTGCCCGATGACCGCGACATCCGCTTTTGTTTCATTTTCCTGCGGCGTGAACCAGCGTCCTTCCATTAAAATTTCGATAGTGGTTTTTTCAATGTCGGCAGTTGTTCCTTTGAGCTGCACGGAGGAAGACGTTTTCCCGTTACTGCCCGTAACAAGAATTTTTGAACCCCAACGGTCGCTTGAAACATCAAGCAGCGGAACGGCTGTTTCAATTGTCGGAAGTTGCTTCAAAGCCTCGGCATCTTCCTCCGTCAGCGGTTTTCGCATTCTAATCTCACGCGAAGGTCTGCCGATTTGAATGCCGGCATCATATTTATTCAAAAAGATCGAGTTTGTCCCGAACGATTCAACCTGTTTTTCCACGCCGACATTGATTCCGCTGATAATGGATGAAATCAGCATCACGGTAATAACGCCGATAATCACACCGATAATTGTCAAAAACGAGCGCAGTTTGTTGCCACGCAGAGTTGACATCGCCATTTTGAAATTTTCGATCAAACCGTTGCCGATAATTTTCATATTCTTTTACACATTTTTAATCCGCTCGCAAGGCTTCAATCGGATCGAGTCTGGCAGCTTTCCAAGCCGGAAAAAGTCCGGCGAGAATTCCGACACCCGCCGAAACACCGATTGATAAAACTGCCGCCCACCACGGAATTTTTGTTTGAATCAGATAAGCGGTAACGATAAAACCGATGAGTTCAGCTAAAATTAATCCGATTGTTCCGCCGATTGCCGAAAGCGTCGCCGCTTCAAACAGGAATTGCTTGAGAATATCGGATTGCCGCGCTCCTAAACTTTTTCTGATGCCGATTTCTTTTGTCCTTTCGGTTACGGCAACCAGCATTATATTCATAATGACAATCGCGCCGACGACCAAAGCGATTCCCGGAACAGCGATAATGACGACAAAAATCGGACCGAGAATGCTGCTGCGAAGACCGGCGATGGCATCGGGCGTGGTTACGCCGAAATTATCTTTTTCGCCGAATGCAAGTCCGCGCTTGATTCTCAGCAAAGTTTTAGCCTGCTCAACCGCATCGTCAAAAGTTTGATCGCTAAATGACGTTCCTTCAAAATATAAACCGCGACTGCCGGTTAAATTTCCGAAGTTGGAGGCGAATGTTTTAAGCGGAAGTTGAATAAAATTGTCCTGCGGAATACCGAAAATCGTTCCTTTGGCAACCGCTACGCCGACAACTCTGTACGGAAGTCCGCGAATGCTGATTTCGCCGCCGACGGCGGAAGTTCCCGGAAATAATTTACTGGCAATATCAGCACCGATAAAGGCGACTCTTGCCGAAGTATTATTTTCCGAATTGACAAAAAAACGTCCATCTTCGACTTCGATTTTGTCTATATCGGCGATAATCGGTTCAAGACCTTCGACATTTATATCTTCGAGAATTTCAGTTCCGCGTTTAACCAACGCACTGTTTCCGCGTGCCTTTGCACCGATTTCTTTGATTAAATCGCCGCGTTCACGAATAAAATCCAACTCCTCTAAGGTTAAATCCTTATTTCTGCGCTGGGCTTCGGCGAGCGCGTCATTGTCTTTGAAATCATCAAAACTAAACCGCATTACAGTAAATGAATTTGATCCGACACCGGCAATTTTTTCGTCAACATAAGAGTTGAAGCCCTGCAAAATCGAAAGCACGACCATAAACGCCGTAACGCCGATAATCATTCCCAAAAGCGTCAGAAAAGAGCGAAGTTTATGCGCCCAAATTGCCGCGAATGCCAGTTTTAATGTTTCTGTAAAATCCATTTTCTATTGATCGGCGAAAGACTTTTTTTATCAGATTATGCTGATTGTTTTACGTTGTCGAGTGTCAAAAGGTTTATTTTTCGTATATTTTGATGCGAATTAAGATTATAAAGTTTAACGAAATACCGCAATTCCAGCCTATTTAAAATAAACCGGAATTACGAAAAAGAATCTGATTTTAACTATTGATTTACAAAACTAATCGAAATGTGAGCGGGCAAGCTTTTTGTTATTTAATTTTCTCATCCGACTCGATTTCGCCGTCCCGAATCGTGATGACGCGGTGGGCGCGTTCGGCGATGTCGTGTTCGTGAGTGACCAGAATTATCGTGTTTCCGTCCGAATGCAGCTTTTCAAACAGAGCCATAATTTCCATGCTCGTTTTGGTGTCGAGTGCGCCGGTCGGTTCGTCCGCCAGCAAAATCGAAGGATCGTTGACTAAAGCCCGCGCAATCGCCACGCGCTGCCGCTGACCGCCGGAAAGTTCGTTCGGACGGTGATAAATGCGGTCGCCGAGTTCGACGGAAGCGAGCGTCGCTTCCGCGCGGTCGTGCCGCGCACTTGCGCCCATTCCGGCGTAAATTAATGGTAATTCGACATTGTGCAGCGCGGTCGCCCGCGACAACAGATTAAAAGTTTGAAAAACGAAGCCGATTTCCTTGTTGCGAATCGAAGCTAGTTCGTCGTCCGTCATCGTGGAAACGAGATGACCGTTGATCCAATATTGTCCTTTCGTCGGCGAGTCTAAACAGCCGATTAAATTCATCAAAGTTGATTTGCCCGAACCGGAAGGTCCGATGATCGCCAGATATTCGCCTTTTTGAACTTCAAACGTCACGCCTTGAAGAGCGTGAAGTTGCTGCGTTCCCATCGTGTATGTTTTCCAGATGTTCCGCATCGAAATCAAAGCGTCAGGCGCGGGATTGGCCGCACTCGCGCCGTTGCCTGGTGAATTTTGTTTCTCTTTTGCCATTTTTATTCGCAAATCGTAAATCGTGAATCGAAATTAGATTTTTCTATTGACGATTACGATTGACGAAAAAAGATTTAAGTCTTAGCTGCTTCGCCTTCTTTTTTAACCTGCTTCTTAACTATTGCGCCTTCTTTTAAAGTATTTAAAACGCGGCTCGGACCTGTAATAACTTCCTGACCTTCAGATAACCCGGTCGTAACTTGAATGTCGGATTCGCCGGTAATTCCGGTTTCGACCTCGACAAATTTCGCTTTGTTGTCGTCCATCACAAACACGCCTTTGACAGTTTTCGGCTTTTCGGACGGAACCGACGCGGAATCACCCTGAATTGTCGGCGAAGGTTCTGCGTCTGCTTTCTTTTCGACAACCGCCTGCAACGGAACAGAAATAACATTTTGCACCGTTTTTGTTGTAATTACTGCGGTTGCGCTCATTCCGGGACGAAGACTGTCCCGAACTTCGTCGGTCAAATTTTCCAATTCGATGACGACTCGAAATTCTTTAGCCTCCTGCACGTTAATGTTTGTTGAAAGTCCGCCCGTCGTCTGCGATTTACCAACGGCAAGCGGCGTTTTTTGAACGACTTTGCCGGTTAATTCTTTATCGCCCAAAGCGTCAACCTTTACTTTTACAGACTGTCCGACTTCGACTTTATCAATTTCAGTTTCATCAACTTTAACTTCGACATTAACCGTTGACATATCGGCAATCGTCAAAAGCGGCGTCGAGGTAAGATTGGCGACGGCGAATGTTCCGACTTTTGAAGGAATATCGGCAATCACGCCGTTAATCGGGGCGACCTGCAAAGTTTTATCGCGCTGACTTTTTGAACCGCGCAAAACGGCGGCTTGTTGCCGCGCCCGATCTGCGCTGGCTTGTGCGCTCAAATCAGCCGTCGAAACGCCGCGCCGCGCATCGCGCACGGAAACTTCCTGTTGTTTAGCTCGCGCTTTGGCTTCGTTGACGCGGGCTTGTGCTTCATTGATCGCTAAACTTTGTGATTTTAGCCGCGCTTGTGCATTCCTGAGAGCGACCTGTGAAGTTGTTACTTTGTCTCTGTTTTGGTCATATTCCTGTTTGGAAATAACGCCTTTTTCAACAAGGTCTTCCGATCTTTTTAACTCGCGGTTGGCAATATCCAAATCAACCTGTGCGCGATCAACGTCGGTTTGCGACGCGACAACCTGCTGTCTTGCCGAAGCAACTTGCTGGTTTGCCGTATCAACCGCTGCCTGCGAAGCATTTAATCCCTGCTGCGCCTGCGACAATTGATTTTGAGCGGCAGCAATTTGCGACTGCGTTACCTGTGTTTCGCTCTGCGCGGCTTGCAGTGAAGCGAGCTGTGCGTCGGTGCTTGACTGCAATTGTGTCGGATCGAGTTTGACGAGCGGCGTTCCGGCGGTAACTTTATCGCCTTCTTTAACGTAAATATCTTCGATTCGTCCCTGCACTTCGCTTGTCAGATTGATAAACTGAATCGGACGAATTTCACCCGAAGAGGTTACCGTCGAACTTAACTCCGGTCTGGTTTGGACTTTAACGACGGTTACTTCCGGTGTGTCTTTGCGCGTCGCAAAAACGCTGACAATAATGATAACGACAAGCAGGACGAACGTAGTTGCACCGATAATAATTTTACTTTTACGGCTAATAGCCATTTTTATCTCTTCCTCTAAAAGTGGATTTTGTTATAATCTAAATTTGTTTTACGCAAATTGTTAATTGGTTTCGCGTCAATTTTCTACTACGCTAAAACCGGCATAAGAGTTTCAAAAAAAGAGAAATGCATATTTCCGAAAAGGTTAAAGGTTGAAAATCCGTATAGTTAACTGTTGACTGATGATTACCTTAAGATTTACGATTTACGAACAGAGGTTTACAGGTTAAAATGTCTTAGCTAAAATATTACACATTAAATTCGCAGGGTAAAACGAAAATGATAAAATGCCAAATCTGCGGGACGGAAAATCCTGACAGTTCACAATTTTGCGATGAATGCGGCGCGACGCTGGAAATGCAAAGTAACGGTGATAAGTCGAATTTTCAACCGCAAGTTTCCGAAATGCCTGTTTTCCAGTCTTCTAATGTTACCTCAGTCGGAATTCCTGCTGTGATAAATGTGTCGGAAGATGTTTCTCTGGAAAAAGAAGTTCCGCCGAATGCCAAAAGTGTCAGCGCGACTTTGATAATCGAACGCGGAGATTCCGTCGGCACGGAGTTTACATTGGCTTCGGGCGAATCGAATATCGGACGTTGGGATGCGGACAATGGAATTTTTCCCGACATTGATTTAGACGCATACGATTCCGAAGCGAAGGTTTCACGTCGGCACGCCCGAATTATTTACGAAAACGGTAAATATATGATTGAAGACCTGGGTTCGACCAACGGCACATATATAAATCGCGGACGGCGTTTAATTCCCGGAAATGCTCATCTTCTTAGCGACGGTGATGAAATTATCGTCGGAAAAACATTTTTGCGATTTTACAAAAACGAATAATCTTTAAGGAAAATCCAACATCTTTAATTTGAAAGATTTATAAAAAAATGGCTTATTGTCCAGAATGCGGCTCGGAGGTCGCTGAAATTGATGTTTTCTGCCCCTTTTGCGGAATCTCTCTGCAGCCAATCGTCGTTGAAAACAACGAAGACGATGCGTTGAGCAGTACTGTTATGATTCCGCATTCTGAAATAGAGGCGAACGAAAAGTTGGGAAATTCCGAAAATATTCGGGCTGAAACGATTGAAAAAAACTCCGACGACAGTGAAAAGCAAGAAAATACAGGAAATTATTCAAACAATATCACCGAAGAAAATATCGAAATTAAAACAGACGCAGTTGAAATTCCCGTTGTCGAAAAACTCCTTTCCAAAGACGAAGAAGATAAAACTTCTGAATCTGAAATTGAAAGCGAAATAAAAACTCCGTTTGATAAATTGAGCGAAGTGGATGCAGAAAAAAGCACAGATGCGGAAACCGAATCGTCTATGATGAATTACGAGGAGTCGGAAATTAAAGAAATTCCATCTGCGGAAGAACCCGAAACAACTCCCGAGGAAATTAAAAACACCGCCGAAGAACCTGATTTTACTGCGACAATTCCGTATATGTCTGCGGATTTGGCAAAAGCGCAAAAAGCTGAAATAGCTAAAAAAGACGCTTCCGACGATAGATTTTCAACTTTTGAATCTGAAGACGAAAGTTCTCCTGCACTGGATAAAAAATTTCCAAAACCTGACGAAGAATTGCCCGAAGCAGTATGTCCGCCGCCGAAGTTCGATTCGGTGAGAATAATGGAATCGTCGAATGACAAATTAGAAATCGCCAAAAATAAATCCGAACAGTCGGCAGCGGCAAAACTGCAAACAGAATCGCCGTCCGAAGCCGTAACGCAGTTGCCGGAACAACAAAATAAAAGCCGCTCAAATACTACTCCAAACATCGGATTGGGCGAAACCGACGGCGCAAGCCGCGCTAAACTGAAACCTTTGGACGAAGGCACGGTTTTAAATGACCGTTACGAAATTGTGCGGAAAATCGGCGGCGGAGGAATGGGCGCGGTTTATCTCGCTTCCGACAAAAATCTCGGCGGCGTTCTGCGTGCCGTTAAAGAGATGGTTCAATCCTACATCGAAGGCGAACAGCAGGAAAAAGCCATCAACGATTTCAAGCGCGAATCGCTTCTTTTATCCACGCTCGATCATCCGGCGATCCCGACGATTTACGATTATTTTTACGACGATAAAGAAGGCAGATTTTATCTCGTGATGAAATATATTTCCGGCGGCGATCTAGCAGCGCGAATCCGTTCCGCGCCGGAAGGCAGAATTGATGAAAAAAGTGTTGCCGATTGGGGAATTCAAATTGCGGACGTTTTAGAGTATCTGCACAATCGTGAAATGCCGATTGTTTATCGTGATTTAAAACCCGCCAATATTATGATTGACGGGAATTCCGGGCGTGTAATGCTGATTGATTTCGGAATTGCGAGATTTATCAATAAGGAAGAGAAAGGCGTAACCGCTGTTGGCACAATGGGTTACGCGCCTCCCGAACTTTTTAGCGGAAATGTCGAACCGCGTTCCGATATTTACTCGCTCGGTTCGACAATGTTTCATTTGTTAACAGGCGCAGATCCGCAGAGCAATCCGCTATTGATTTTCGATTTTCAAAAACATCCGCGTCCGCGCCAGATAAATCCGCAATTATCCGATCAAATGGAAAAAATTTTGATGCGGTCGGTGGAATATAACGCCGGGCAGCGATTTGAAACAGCCGCCGAGATGTGTCGAGCACTCGAAGAACATCGGAAAAATTTGAATGAAAACAAAGTTACTTATGGAATTAGGGAAACTTCGTTGCCTGTCGGTTTATCGGAACAAGCTGTTTTCTGCGGATTTTGCGGACAAAAAATTGTCGCAACTGATATGTTTTGCGCGTTTTGCGGGGCGAAACAGCCGCTTGCCCAACAAAGTGTCGGCGGAGAAAATTATGCTCCGCAGCCGTTGACCGCGAAAATATTAATTATCGGCACAAACGAACTCGAAACACCTGCTTACCGAATCGAAAAAGACGAAAATCTGGTTGGTAGACGTGATCCGATGTCGAACATTTTTCCCGAAGTTGATCTGTCTAAATTCGATCCGCAAACGAAAATCTCGCGCCGCCACGCGCGAATTTGGCGCGAAGGCAGCAAGTTTATGGTCGAAGATTTAGGTTCTTCAAACGGCACGGTAGTTATGCCGGTCGTCAAAGATACCGTCCGGCTGATGCCGCATCAACCGTATCCTTTAGCCAACGGCGATAAATTAAGGTTAGGTGATACGACCTTGCATTTTATTATCGGTTGATCCTAAATTTACTGAATACCAAAAAATTATTTATGAGTGCGCGAGTAGAAAGAACCGTTTCGGTTAAACGAATGAGAACTGAGAAAGTTGTCGTCAACTTCGACGCAGCACGTCTAAAAGCTCCGTTCACCTTACGCTGCGGAGCGATTTTAATTGATTATATTTTAGTCATAATCCCGCTTGCCATAAGTTATTTGCTGAGTTATTCAAAAACGGTTACAGTTGCGAAGTGGAACGACGAACTTTTAAACATCGGTTGGCTGGTAACAATTCTGTTGATTTTGACGGATTTTGTGATTTTTCCTCTTATTAACGGTCAAACTATCGGCAAAATGCTGACCGGTTTAAGAATTGTTAAAATTGACGGCAATGCGTCTTCTTTTGTTGCGGTTTTGATACGTCATTTGATTGGTTATCCGGTGAGTTTATTAGTTTTTGGGCTAGGTTTTTTATTGCCTGTTTTGAATGAAAAAGGACGCGCTTTGCACGATTATCTCGCCGGAACGGTTGTCGTCTATGGAAAACAGAAAAAAGTAATTAGGAATTAACAATTACGAATTACGTATTTTAGATACTTATTCTTTGAATTTATAATTCGCAATTGTTAATTTCTAATTCCTAATAGAGCTTATGCCCCAATTAATCATAAAAACTTCTGATCGCCCGCCGGAATTGTTTCCGCTTTCGCGTCTTCGAGTAACAATCGGACGTTCTGCCCGCAGCGATATTTGTATTCCAGACGCTTTTGCGTCGCGTCTTCACGCCGAAGTCAGAAAAGAAGGCGATGCTTACTGGCTGCAGGATTTAGGTTCGGCAAACGGTACGCGCTACAACGGTTCGCACGTTTCGATGCCGATTCCGCTGGTGTCGGGCGGCGAAATACAAATCGGTGAAACTACGATAATTTTTGAGGACGAACGGCTCAAAAAAAACACAAATGCGACTTTAATTTCAGACCATACGCAGGCTCTCGATCCTTCGATGACGATTTCCTTTGCACGTCAGCAAAAATCAACGGCGGAAATGCTGGAATCGCAATTTTCAACGAGAAATGAACTGCTCGGATTAATCGGTAAAGTCGGCGTTGCGCTTTTGTCGTCGAGCGGTTTGAACGATACGTTAAATCAGGTCGCTTCACTCGTTTTTGAAGCTGTTCCGGCGGAGCGATGCGCGATTCTGCTGAAAGATGAAGCTGAAAAAGACGGAATGAAAATTCTGGTCGCCCGTGTGCGCGGCAAGGATGAAAATCTCGAAGAAGTCCGCATCAGCCGAACCGTTATGGATGAAGTGATGAACAACGGCAAATCGGTTTTGACCGCCGACGCACAACACGATCCGCGCTATGCCAGCCAAACAATGGCACTTTTGGGAATTCGCTCGGTTTTGGCTGTTCCTTTGAGTATTAGCGAGGATAATATTTTCGGCATTATTTATGCTGATTCGCCGACCGATAAATCTACATTTTCCGAAGACCATTTAAAAATTTTAACGACTCTGGCATCTGTGGCTTCGATTCGCGTGGAGAACGCGCAACTGCTCGAAGAACGAATCGAACGCGAACGAATGGAGCGCGAATTGGAACTCGCCACCGAAATTCAACAGCGTTTTCAGCCGTCCGCGCCGCCGATTATGAACGATTACGAATTTCAGGGAATTTCATTTTCCTGTTACGAAATCGGCGGCGATTACTATGATTTTATCACGCAGCACGACGGTAAAATGCTGATCGCGCTCGGCGACGTTTCCGGCAAAGGCACAGCCGCCGCGCTTTTGATGTCGAGCCTTCACGCTTCGGTTCACGCACAGGTTGCCGCTAAAACTTCGCTGCATCAAATGGTCAAGTCCATCAATGAATATCTGGCTGACAACATTCCGTCCAATCGTTTCATCACGCTTTTCATCGCCGAACTCGACCCGCAGACCGGAATCATCAATTACATAAATGCCGGACATAATCCGCCGCTCGTCGGACGCGTTGACGGAAAAGTAGAACAACTTGAATCCGGTGGTTTTCCGCTCGGAATTATGCCGATGGCGGAATATGATGTCGGACAAATACAACTTGCGTCGGGAGAAGCTCTCGTTATTTATTCCGACGGCGTTTCCGAAGCCGTTAATTTAAAGGATGAAGAGTTCGGAATGGAAAGACTCTCGGAAGTTGTCAGCAAAAATCTGCAAAAATCCGCTTCCGGTTTGCGCGATAAAGTCGAATTTGCTCTTTCTTCATTTACCCAAACCGCGCCTGCCAATGATGATATAACTCTTGTTATTGTCAAGCGAAAATAACTTTTCACGCCAATTTAAGATTCAAGATTTAAGACTTAAAATTAGAAAAAACTGAAATCTTGAATCCTAAATTAACGATAGTAGTAACCTTTCGGATATTCTATTTTGACATCGGGATTGGTGCTGTTGACATCGACTTTGTGATAGCCTTTTTTCAGATGGGTTGAAAGATAAGTCAAAGCAAATTGACGATTTAACGCCGCATTCAAATCACGGAAAAACGGATCGAAGGAAACGGGCGAAAGTGTTCCCTGAAAAAATGCGCGTCCGCCGGTTTCGTCGGAAAGACGGTTGAGCGAACCCTGTGCGTTTGAAACAAGAATCGAACTGCCGTTTTCTGTCAAACTTGCTGCATTATAAAATGAATAAATTGCGACACTTTTTCGCTGTGCCTTGAGAATTGCTTGGTCTAAATCAAGACTTTGCGTGGGCGAAGAACTATCAAAACCGCGTGAAATGTCTAAGCCGTCAGACACGAGCAAAACCGCGCGTCTGCCCATCGGCAAAGCGTCGAATCGGCTGAGTGCTTCTTCGACTCCGACGTATGGATTACTCGGTCCGACACCGGAAATTATCCGCAAAGATTTTGATGCTTTTTCCAAATCTTCGGTGAATTTTTGGCGAACCTGAATCGAACCGCCGCGCAGGTAAGCGACCATCACGCGCGAACCGTTCGGCAAACCTTTGATAAAATCGGCGATGCTTTTGAGCTGTAAATTGGCGTTGGAAGAAAGATCGTCCTGAATGAGAACGGCAATCGCCAGCGGCGTGTTGCTGACGCTGCGGATTGATAAAATCACTTGCTGATCGTTGTCTTCTTTGACGGTCAAATCGCCGACCTCGACAAATTCCGCGTATTGCCGTTCCTTTTTTTCCTGTTTGGTGAAAATGGAAATCGGAATCGTCATCGTGCGAACCTTGTCTTCTTGTTTTTTCTTGTCTTTTTTCTGGGCAAAACCGACACTCAGAAACATCGGAATCAAAAGTAAAACTGTCAAAAAATTCGTAAATTTTAGTTTGGACATACACACCTTTTCAGAATTTGCGGTAAAATTGCCAATCCTTTAATAATATTACATTTTCACTTCGGAGCTAAATTTTATGATGCGCTAAGTTTGAATAAAGTTTGCGAAGTGTATAGATTAAATCAAAAGATATGAACGAATTAGAGCCGAGATACGAAGTTACGCGCAAAGATTTGGCAAAGGAAAAAGCGTTAAAATACGGCGCGTGGACTGCGCCGGTTCTGCTTTCGATTATACCCGCGCTGATTTTATTTATCGCCGGTTTTCTGCTCGGTTCAACACCGCCCGCCGCCGCAACATTCTTTTTCCTGAGTTTGATTTCGCTGATTGGCGGTTTCGTTCTGGGTTTGATTGTAACGGGCGGAATTCTTTATTATCGTTCAAATTGGCTGGCAAAAGTCCGCGAAAGAATCGCAGTTGACGGCATCAAAGCAAACGAAGTCGAATGGTTCAAAAACGAACTGACAACCGCCGAGAAAAAATCCCTAAAAGAAATCGAATCAAAAGATTTGCTTCTTGCCGACGCTTTCCGCGACACTTTAGCTGCGCGTTTGACGGCGACACGCATTTTGAAATCAACCAAAACTGAACTTCTTCTCGTGAAAAGACGGCAAAATAAACTCAAATATTTAAAATCGGAAAACTCCAAAAAATTGCAGGAAGAATTAAAAGCCGATCTCGACAATCTCAATACAATAAAGACCGAAGCCGAAGAAATGCGCGTCGAAGCCGAAACTCGCGTCCAGATGATTGAAGCGGCTTCACGGCGCGGCGGAAATTTCGCCGACACGGAACTTGCGTTGAAAAAACTTTCAGCGAGAACAGAAGAGCTTCCGATGGCACTTGAATCAGCGAAAATGGAGCAGGAAATTCGTCGGGAAATCGAGCAGGAATTAGAAGAATCAGAAAAGCAAACTCACAAATAAAAAATCAGAAAAAAATAAAAAAAAATCTTCTTGCATAATTAAAATTTTGGTGTATAGTAAAAACATACAATCTTATGTTGATTATTATTGACCAAAACGACAGCCGCCCGATTTATCAGCAAATTGCCGATGAAATCAGGTTTTTGATTGCACGCGGCGAATTGGCGGAAGATGCGCCGCTGCCTTCTGTTCGACAGCTTGCGGGCGATTTGGGCGTGAATTTGAATACAGTCGCAACGGCGTATCGGGAACTGCAAAACGACGGCTTGCTTACTATCAAACACGGCGCGGGCGCGGTTGTTTCTTCGCGCACGAGTTCCGGCAAAAGCGAAGATAATTTGCGAAAGCCACTTCGTTCGGCTTTGGCGCAACTGTTTTTGGCGGGTCTAAGCTGGGCGGAAGTAATGAATTTGGTGGTTGATGAAATGCGCGAAATCTTGCGCGATGAGAGGTGAAAATGGCGGATATTATTTTTTTGGTGATAATTTTTTTGCTTGAGTTTTTGTTATTTTATTTTTTGCCGACGCTCAACGGACAACAGATGCTTTTCGGCATTGTTTTGAAAAATGATGATTTTCAAACTTACGGTTTCCCGATTTTGCAAAAATATCGGCGCGACTTAATATTCGTCGCAATCGGATGCGTCGGCGGACTTGCTTTACTTTATTTTGCAGATAGTCTTTCGCCATACAGTCTGGCAACTGCATACATCTTAGAAACCGCTTTAATAATTTTTTTGTTATTTAAATCTTTGAGGCAAACATGGCAATTACGCGATAAACGAACAGTTTCCCGACTTGCCACGCCGCTCAAACCGCGTCATCTATTGGATTTTACAAATTTGTGGTGGGAATTAACTATAATTTTGTTGATGATTGCGCCGTTTGCGGTCTTAGCATTTTATTATCCGCAATTGCCTGAAATTGTGCCGATTCACTGGAATGCCGCCGGAACAGCGGATGGTTTTGCGAAAAAGAGTTTTTCGAGCGTTTTTTTTCTACCGATCTTGACGACGATTTTGCAAATTTTCCTGATTATTATCAAGCAAGACATTATACAGGCGCGTTTTCGCGTTCCGGCGGAAAAAGCCGAGAAAGTTTTGTCGCTTAAAGAAATTTCTCTGCTGGCAAACATTGGAATGATTGATTGGTGTCGTCTAAGTTGCGGAGTTTTACTAGGAATTGTCGCTTTGCTGGTTTTGTCGCCGATTCTTCCCGTTGCTGCCGCGCTGAATAGTTTTCTCTGGCTGAGTTTGATAATTATGCTGTTGGGAATGGCTTTTTATCTTTATCAGATGAATTTGGTCAATCGTGAAATCAAATCGCTGACCGGACAAATTACATTTCAAACCGCCGATGAAATGGAAGGCTGGAAAGACGGACTTTTTTATTACAATCCGAACGATACGGCTTTTATGGTTGAAAAACCCGGCGGAATGGGTTACACGATGAACTTTGCACACAAAAGAATTTTGATTTATCTGGCATTGTTTGTCTTGCCGATGTTTTTAACTGTTTTAGATTTTGTTTTAATGAAATCTCGGTAAAATATTATGAATAAATTTAATGTGTTTGCGACGTTGTTCGCACTTCTTTTTACTTTTAACAATCAGATATTCGCACAAATGAAAGATTCTGGAACCTATATTACTTATGTCGGAAATCAACCAGCGGCTGAAGAAAATTACAAATCGGAGAAACTTGCTGACGGCAGGGTGAAAACTGTTTCCGAAGTGGCGGCGACGACTTTTATTACGATGAATAAAGATGATAAACCGCTTGAATTTGTAATTGAAACAAACGGAAAGCAATATTTGACGACAAAATTTGCCGACGGCGAAGCGAAAATTTTAATCGGCGACCAGCCTGAAAAAATCGTTAAAACAAGAGCAAACGTCATAACGGAAAATAACGTCTGGAGCAATTATATCAATCTTTTGGCGCATTACGATCAAGCCAAAAGCGGCGTACAAAACTTCGTCGGATTTTTGCCGAGCCAGTCTTTGGATTTTCCGTTGACGCTGGAAAAATTGGAAACCAAAGATTTCAAAGTAAAAGGTCAAACAGTTGCGCTTTCAAAATATAAACTCGTCAACACCAAATATTTATTGACGATTGAGATGTGGGCGAACAAGGAAAACATTCCGCTTCTAATTGAAATTCCGGCGCAGCAGGCGCAAATCGTCCAAAAAGGTTTTGAAGAATTGCGAACAATGACCGCGCCGCTGAAAGCAAAAGAAACGACTTTCGACGTTGAATTTACGAGCGAAGAAGTTTCGTTTGCGAACGGCAAAAATATTTTGGCGGGAACTTTGACGATTCCGAAAAACGACAAAAAAATATTTCCGGCGTTTGTCATAATTTCCGGTTCGGGCAGTCAAGACCGCGACGGCTCGACCCTTAATAATCTTTACAAACAAATCGCCGAAAGTCTTGCAAAAGCCGGAATTGCAGTTTTGCGCGTGGACGATAGAGGAATGGGAAAAAGCACGATTGATATGTCGAAAGCCGCCGAAACTTCGTATAAAGATTTGATTTCCGACAGCCGCGCCGCGTTTAATTTTTTGACGACGCGCAAGGAAATTGACAAAGCGAAAATCGGCTACATCGGACACAGCGAAGGCGCGGAAACGGCTTTGAC
>JBDTSO010000028.1:0-14697 GCA_039931085.1 Acidobacteriota bacterium
TTCTTTTCTGGTAATTTTAGGTCTGCTCGGTTTTTCATATACGTTCCAACGCCAAATGAATCCGGTTTATCCATTAAACACACCGTCTGGTTTTACCGTTTCACTAACGCCGGAGATTCTCGCCCGTTATTCGTGGGCTGCCGAACACACACAACCGCTTGATTATCTATACGAGCCGCATCATCCGAGTTTATATTGGATATTTCACTTAAAAAATCCGACACCGATGCCTTTGATTCGTCCGAATAACTATACTTCAACCGAACAGGTAGATGCGATTATGAAAGGGCTTGAACAAAATCCGCCGCAATACATAATTTGGAACGGAGTTTGGGAAAAATACGATGCGACTCAGTCGCCGAATTTTCATTTAGAACCGTTAGTTAATTTTCTTCATACGAACTATCATCAGGTTTCTAAAATGCAAAACTTTAACGATAATAATAATGAAACGGAATATGAAATAGAAATTTGGGAAAAGAATTAGCAGGGCAGAAGTAAAAAGTAAAAAGTAAAAAGTTTAAGAAGATAAAAATATTTGATTATTTAACCTGTTGATTTTCCGAACTGTTATTTAATTGACACACAGCAATTACGCCGTCGCTCAACTGCGGGGAAAATTTCACGGCGGCATCATTGACGAAATTGTAATACCAACGAATAAATTGCCTGTGTTCAGGTCCTAAATCGTAATAGTAAAAATCCGCGACATTTAGTTCTTCGCGTTCCAAAACTAATTTCAATGTTTTATACGAATAATACGCTACGTGATCCGGGTGAACGGGTTCGTTTTCGCCGCCTTTTCCGCGCAGACCGTAGATAACGAATCTCATTGCCGAATAAGCGTTTATCGTCGTGATAACCAGTTTTGTTTCACGGTTCATAAATCTTTGAATGCCGCGCAAAAATAAACCGGGATTTGACAGATGCTCAATCATTTCGCCGGCAAGAATTACATCAAAGGTTTCTTCTAAAGGAACGTTTTCTAGTTTTTCCAAATCAGCCTGAAAAAGATTCTCGAAACCCGCTTTTTTCAAAATATCAATTCCCGGTTGATCAAAATCAAAACCATACAATTCACGCGCGGTTTTATTAATTTCATCGTGTAAAAGCATTTGGTTTTTTATGGCTCTTTCGGTAAAAGGATAATCTGTACAGCCGAGATGGAGAACTTTTTTGTTCACGCAAATTTCCTTTATAAATTCAACCCGTTGAATTAACTTAAATTTTTTATTCATTACACATTTTGCCGCCTGAGTAGATTTTTGAACAAAATTTTCTCGTCTTCTGAAATCAGCCCCAGCATCCAGACAAATAAACAATAAACTATCCCGCCGACTAACGATGCCGAAACGAGCGTTATCCAGCTTATATCGAATCTCGAAATTATAAATTTCTCCGCCAATGCACCGAAAATTCCGGAAACACTCAAAGTCCCGACGATCCGCAGCCAAAACTTAAATTGGAGTTTTCCAAAAATCCATTTTTCGACATAGAAAACTGAAAAAAATGTTATCCCGAATCCGCCTAATCTGCCGATGGCAACTCCGACGTTTCCGTAATCATTTGTTAGTAGAAATATCAATAAAACATTGATAATTAAGCATATCACAAAGATAAATAGGTTATAACTCGGATAGCCCAAACCTTCCACCAGATTCCACGAGATAATCTGAATTGCCACCAAACTGAAAGTTACGACGTGAATGCACAAAATCAGATAAGTTTTCTCGGCAAAATCCGCATTTATCCAGAGCGTTAAAAAAATTTTACCTTCAATAATCAGACTCGCGGCAAAAAAAACAACTAGCAGACAAACTATCTTTGAAGCCTTTAAATACAGTCTTAAAAGTTTTTCTTTGTTGTTAGTCAGTTCACTGGCGAGCGGAAAAATAACCAGCATTATACTGCTGATAAATGCGTGAATATAAATGGACAACTGCATCGGAACAGCATAATAAGTCAGATTTTCAGATCCCAACTTTCCGGTAATCCACCCTCTTTCAAAAAGAGTCAGCATATTTTGCAAAAACTGATAACCGATGATTCCGGCGGAATATGTCATCACCAATTTTAAAACATCAAAATTGACTTTAAAATTTATGCCGAATTCAGGTAAAAGTTTTTTTGAAACAAATGCCGCCAGAATAAAAGTTAAAAATGTAATAATTACATTCCAGACGAGCAAACTCAACAACCCGTATCCGCTCAATACTATAAAAATATTGCCCGACACCATTATTAAACTATTCAGATTAAAGATGTTTGAAAAAGCGTCGAACCGATGAATTCCCTGTAAAATCGAATTGAAGACCTGTCCGAGCAGCATAAAGAAAACGACTAAAGCCGCCAGATATAATGAGATAACGGTTTTTCGCTGGTCGGCGGCTTCAATATGGAAAAAATTGACGACCAGCCAATCACCGACTCCATAAATTATCGCTAAACCTAAAATTCCGACAATTATATTTATAAATAATGTCGCTGATATAACATCTTTGATTTTGTCGTTTTCGCCGCTGATTCTGTATTGAGCGATGTATTTTGTTATTGCCCGACCAAAATTAAAATAAAAAGAATAGCTCACAAATCCGATGACGAGCGAGTAAATGCCGTATTCTTTTACGCCCAAATTTTTTAAGATAATCGGCGTTCCGACAAAACTTAATCCCAGCGGCAAAATCCAGGTTGTCAGTCCGTAAAGTGAACTTCGGGCAATACTTCTCGGTGTTTCGGATGTTTTTCCGGTTTCCATTATTTGTTGTTAAAAGCCTCGATATAACTTTCGACGGCGATTTTGACGACTTTTTTTTGATTAAATTTTTCTAAAACGTATTCGCGTCCCTTTTCTGAAATCTGTTCTCTTAAATTTTCATCATCTTTTAACATTTGAATGGAGTTGACTAACTCATCACTGCTTCCCGGCTTAATTAAAATGCCGGTTTCAAGATGTTTGACGGCTTCCGGTATGGCATTTATATCAGTTGAAATCGTCGGAAGTCCGAGTGCCATCGCTTCAATTATTGAAATCGGAAGTCCTTCCACGTAACTCGGCAATGTGAAAACATCCGCAAGGCGCATCAACTTAAACAAATCTATATGTTCGTTCCCGACCTGATCCGAAGTTATCAGAGAAAAATTTTCGCCCAATCCGTATGTTTTCACTTTTTCCAAATCTTCCAAATCCGGTTTTGAATTTGAAATCCACACAAACATTAAATCTTTATTTGATTTCAGCAATTTATTCGCAGCTTCTAAAAATACCCAACGACCTTTGCGATCAATAAATTGCCCGACGCAAAATATATAAAATTTATTTTCCGGTAAATTGTACTGGCTGCAAATATCCTGACGATTCAATTTTAAAGACATTGCATCTTCTATTTCGTCGGGATCAATATTGGCGTAGATAATTTTTACTCGATCAATGTATTTTTGAGAAATTAAGTTTTTCAGACTGTTTTTTGTGTCCTGATTTGCTGTAAAAAGATAAAAATTTTTAGAACTCATCAATAAACGAAACTTTATTCGCCACAACACGCTGCGCCATTTTAGATTTTCCGGCAATGAATTGTGCATCGTCACGAAAACCGGTGCCTTTAAGCTGAGAAAATAAAGTGCCGTAAAAGATTGCCATGGAGCAAATTCAGTGTGAATGATGCTATTTTTTAAATCCAGCTTATTTAAGTAACGAATAAAAGCATATTCACTTTTGATTTTATTACGCTGTCTTTCCAATTTTCTTTTTAATTTTAACGCCGGTTTGCCGTCCGTATGAGAATCTACAAATTGGCAGGAAACGCCCAGATTGTCTAAAAATTTCAGCAGATGGCTGTTTGAACCTTCGGGCAAAACGGCAATAACTTCGCCGAACTTTTTCGCTTCCTTCATCAAACCGAAAAACAGAACTTGCGCACCGCCCCAATCCAAATAATTCCATACATAAAGAAAATATTTAGGGAATGCTTTTGTGTCGTTTTTTTTTATGATTTTCTTCAAGTTATTTGCAAAGAGTCAGTTTACCGACGGTTAATGTAACACTTTAATTATTTTTGTAAAGTCTTTGTTTCCAGGATTTACATCAAATATGTTGAATGATTATTTTCTCATCTCACGTTGAGCTTTTGATATATTGATGACTTGTTTTTCAATCCATCGGTAAGTTACGGCTAAACCATTTTCAAGTGAGATTTCAGGCTCCCAATCGAGAACTTCGCGCAGTTTTGTATTGTCGGAGTTTCTCCCGCGCACACCTTGCGGACCATCTATATGTCTTTTATTAATTTTAGCACCCGCAATTTCGGCAATAATATCGGCAAGCCGATTAATTGTGATCATTCTGTCTTGTCCGAGATTGAGCGGTTCGTAAAAGTCGGAACGCATCAAACGGTGAATTCCTTCGACGCAATCATTTATGTAGCAAAACGAGCGGGTTTGTTCGCCGTCGCCCCAAATTTCTATTTCATTTTTTCCTGTCAGTTTTGCTTCGGCAATTTTACGGCACAAAGCCGCAGGTGCTTTTTCGCGTCCGCCTTCCCACGTTCCTTTTTCGCCAAAGATATTATGAAAACGGACAGTGCGCGTTTCGATTCCGTAATCATTTCGATAGTGCATACACAAAATCTCGCTGACGAGTTTTTCCCAACCGTAAGCATCCTGCGGCTGAGCCGGATACGCCATCTCTTCTTTTAACGGCTGAATGTCGGCTTCTTCCTGCAAATATTCGGGGTAAACACAAGCCGAACTGGTATAAAGATACCGCTTGACACCATTTGTTTTGGCGGCTTCGAGCGTATGCAAATTTATCAGTGAATTATTGTAAAGAATTTGGGCGTGATTAGATGAAATAAAACCCATTCCGCCCATATCGGCGGCAAGCGCATATACTTCTTCGATATTTCGCGTCGCCTGCAAACAATTGTCCCAACGACGTAGATCAAGTATCTCGAATTCATCAGCTTCCGTTTGACTAAATTCAGGATGTTTCAAATCAACTCCGCGCACCCAGAAGCCTTTGTCTTTCAAATAACTGACCAAATGACTTCCGATAAAACCACCCGCGCCGGTAACTAAAACTCTAGTTTGTATTCCCATACTAATCCAAAATTTTTGTGAATGTAATCACAAAATGTTTTTCACAACTAAACGCAAAATGAGTGTAAAAAATAAAAAGCCAATAAAACCAATTCGCGCCGTTTATAATTTATTTAAAACAGCCGCTCATAAAGTTTTTTTGGCAATTGGCGATCATAGACCGCTTTACAAACAAAATCCCGTCTGACCCTTGTATGATTATTTTTCCGCTCTTAAAACTTTGCCAACTCTCTATTCATCATCGTGACGATAATTGTCCCGATGATAATAACTTTGGTAATAATAACTATTATCCTGTGAATTAAGAGAAACATTATTCAAAACTACGCCGAAAATTTTAACGCCGATGTCTTGAAGCAACTGTTTGGAACGCCGGATAATCTGGCGCGAACTTTTGCCGGAATGCACGACTAAAATTACACCGTCAACCATCGAAGCAATCAAAACTCCGTCGGTAAATGAAGCAATTGGCGGCGAATCTATGACGACGTGCGTAAAATGTGTCTGCAATTTTTTCAGCAGATTTGACATTTGTTCCGAACCTATAAGTTCCGCTGGATTCGGCGGCACAGGTCCTGAAGTCAACAGATTGAGTTTTGATTCTTCATCATACGTGATGACATCAATCAAATTTTCATCAGCCAATTCGGTTGAAAGAAGCGTACTTAAACCGCTTGCGTTGCTGATATTAAAAATAGAATGAAGTCGCGGGCGACGCATATCAGCGTCAATAATCAAAACTTTCGCGCCGGTTTGCGCCAGACTGATTGCCGTGTTGACTGCCGTAGTCGTTTTCCCTTCCGCAGGCAGGCTCGATGTCACCAAAAGCGATTTCGGCGCGTGTCCGGCGGTTGAAAGCAGAATAGAAGTCCTAAGCTGCCGGTAAGCCTCAGCCAGCGAAGAGCGTGAATCGTTGTGAATTAACAGTTCGGTAGTCGAACTGGAATCAACATCATCCTTGTTTCCGCCAACCAGCAAAAGCCGTCGTTTCGGCATTGAGTCAATTCGCGGAATCGCCGCCAGCGCGGGCAGTTGCAGATAAGTTTCAACTTCTTCCGTTGTACGAATCGTATCATCGAGATATTCGAGAAATAAAGCAAGCCCCATTCCGAAAAGAGTTGATAAAAATAAAGAAGCCAGAACGGTCATCACTCTTCTCGGACCAATCGGAATTTCCGGTGGAATCGCTATCTCGGCGACGGAAATATTGTTATTCGTTCCGACTGCGTTGACATCGTTTTCACGCTGAGTTTTTTGTAGATTGTCTCTAAAACCTTTCTTAGTCTCAATTCCCTGCTGCAGTAATTTTAACGATACAGCCGATTGGTTCTGCCCTTGTGCCTGATTATATTGCTCGTTGTAAGCCGATCTAATACTGTTTTCCTGAAGCTGTGATTTTTTATATTTAGTTTTTAAATCATTTAAAATATTTTGAGTTGTCTGTGTGCGAAAATTTTTTAATTCCTTTTGATTGTTTGTAACTACCTTTTCAATGTCGTTCTGCAGCGATTTAATTTGAGTATCAACTTCTTTAATTTCCGGTGCCGAATCTAAATATTCTATCAATAGCTGTTCTTTTCGAGCCTTTAAATCAGCAATTTTTTCCTGATTTTTGTTTATAAATCCTTGAATGGTATTTTCTCTTTCTGTGGTATAACGCAGAATTTCTCCTTCGGCTTTCGACTTCAATCTTTCGGGCGAATCACTTACCGATTCGTATTCAGCTTGAGCGTTTTTTCGTTCATTCTCCGCGTCGAGCAGTTGTTTGTTCAAGCCTGAAAGTCGTGATAATACAATCGTCTGGTCTTCATCGGTTTTGAGAATGCCGTATTGTTTGGTCAATTCGACCAATTTATTTTCATCATTTTTTATTTCAGACTGAAGTTCGGCAACTCTTTTTGTCAAAAAGTCGTTCGTTTTACTGCTCGTGCCGGTGCGTTTTTCCTGATTGACCTGTGCAAAAACTTCACTGACACCATTTACAATTGCCGCAGCAAGATCGGGATTGGTATTCGTGAAGGTGATTTCGATAAGGCGCGTATCTTTGTTTGTTCCGCGCGATTCTCTTATCGGTTCGACATTTAAATTTTTTCTGATAATTTCCACATACGGAGCTAACTGAACAGCTTCGGCAATTTCCTCCGAAGAAGCCACTGAACTGGTCGAAGAACTAACTTCATCAATACCGTTATCACTTTTTTCAGGTCTGCTGCTGGCAAGTCCGATGGCTTTCAGCATTGAACGCCAGGGCGAAACCGCACCATCGAGTTTGGCTTTTTGAAATTCCGAATTATTTTCCAGATTGAGTTCTTTGACAACCCGCCGCAAAAGGCTGGAGCTGGTTAAAAGCTGAAGCTGCGTATTAAAATAAGAAGCATCCTGATTAATCATTCCCGGCTTGTGGTCATTTGTCAGCAAATCCTGATTGATCTGTTCGGAATCAACCTGAACTCTCGCCGTTGCCAAAAAAATGTCCGGCTTACGCGCCATATAAATAGCCGTTAAAGTTGTCATCAGAACTGCAATTCCGACGACCAACCAGAATCTTTTACGAATAATTCGCCAATAAGTTACCAGTTGAAAGCCTTCTTGTGCGGATACGTCCCGATACGCGCCATATCCGCCATTGACAACCGGAATCTGAGGTTCAAACGGACGCTCAATGTCAACAGTTTCAACCTGTTTATGTAATATTTCTCGACTATCTCTCATAGTTATTTTTATGGAAGCGGAACTCTTAATAAAACATTTGGAAGTCCATTCGTCAAAGCTTTCAATAAACCTTTGCCAACCGATTTTATTTTATCATTCGACACCACGACAATATCATTTGCCTGTAGTTGCGGATCTTTTATTTTTTTATCCCGTATATCTTTCAAATCAAATGCTAATTCGGTTCTATTTTGTTTTCCCGCTTCCTGTCTCTGAATAATAACTTTATCAGTTTTCGCAGTCGCGTCGAGTCCGCCCGCAATGGCAATTGCTTCCGTCAAAGATTTTGGTTCTCTTAAAGAAATTTTCTCCGGTTTGAAAACATTTCCGACGACGTAGGCTTCATCAGCTTCGAGAATCGAAACAACATCGCCCGGCTGCATCCACGGATTTTGTGTTCCGTCCATCACTTCACTTAATTTATAAGTGATAAATTCGACTTTGGAATCTTCATCCGTAGAATTGGGGTTTTGTTCGCAAACCGAAACATTTCCGACTCTGGCAATACGGACTTTCGAAGGCGATCTTTCAACATCGGGTCCGCCGGCTAAAGCAATCAGTCCCAAAAGCTGAATTCTTTGATTCAAGTAAAAACTGCCCGGCTTTTCAGCCGCACCGATCACGGCAAACGGCTGGGATTTCTGGTCGACAACTTGCACATTGACAAACGGATTTCGCAGAATATTGGTTTTATAAAGATTTTGGATTGTTTGTTTTAACTCAAGTTCGGTTTTACAAACCGCAACAATCGGCTGCTCGATCTGGGGCATAAATATCGTTCCGTCAGAATTAAGACTCGTTCTTAGTGATAGTTCGGCATGCTTGTTCACCGTAATATCAATTGTGTCTTCATAACCGATGCGATACCGATTATTTACTCTGTCCGTATTCGCCGTTTGATTCTTAAAGTCCTTAGTTTCGTCTGAATCAATTTTTTTTTGCGTTGGATTTTGAGTGGTTTGATTTTGGCTTGAGGAAGGTTTTTCCTGACCTGAAACTTTCAAATTTTGAAAAATACTTAATAAAATGACAATACATAACGCCGATACAAATTTTACTGCTTTCATAGTTCAATCTCCAAATTTACATTATTCTTGAAAAGATAGGAATTTGAATCAATAGATTCGATTTCAATCAGAAAAGTTTGTTGCTAATTTTGCAAGATTATTGTAACAAAATACTTTGAAAAAAATATATTATCAGATAAATACGGAAAAGCAATATTTGAAAACTTTCCAAATTCAATGATTTATATTTTATAAAGTTTTAAGATAAGATTTATTCACTCAGATTTTTCACGTCAGGAAATTATGCAAAATACTACGCCGATGCTTCGGCAATATCTGGAAATAAAAAAGAAGTATCCGGGAACTCTTCTTTTTTTTCGTTTGGGCGATTTTTACGAATTATTCAATGACGACGCGGTAATCGGTTCGCGCGAGTTGGAGATTACTCTAACGGCGAGACACAAAGATTCAAAAAATCCCGTTCCGATGTGCGGCGTACCGCATCACGCGGCGGCAGGTTACATTTCACGGCTCGTAAAAAAAGGTTATCGCGTCGCCGTTTGCGAACAGACGGAAGATGCCGGACAAGGAATTAAACTCGTCAAACGTGAAGTCGTCCGCGTAATCACGCCCGGAACGGCGATTGATCCGCAACTCGTCGAATCAAAAGAAACCGTTTATTTGGCGGCAGTCTGTGGTTCGGGTGAGACTTTCGGAGCGGCTTTTTTGGATTTGTCAACGGGCGAATTTTTTGCAACACAAATTTCCGGTAAAAATGCTTGGGAAAACATCTGCACTTCAATTGAAAGCTTTGCTCCGCGCGAACTTCTCTTTCCCGAATCATTGCAAAGTTTAGCAACGAAAACCTTTGAAAGCACATTAACAAGAAATTTTAATAATTCCGAGAATGTTGTTTCTATTTCGCCTTCGTCCACAAACGGATTTTCAACAACCTTAACTCCGCTTGACGATTGGCTTTTTCATTTGGAAGACTGCGAAAATCTTTTAAGAAATCAATTAAATGTCAAAGAATTGTCCGGTTTTGGTCTGGACGGAAAAACGGAAGCCGTTCGCGCTTCAGGCGCGTGTCTGCGTTACGCGCAGGAAACACAACGCGCATCAGCCGAGCATATTTCGGACATTAACTATTTTGAAAATGCCGATTTTATGATTTTGGATGCGGTAACGCTCAGAAATCTTGAAATCGTCGAATCCCGCAGTCAGTCAAATAAACAAACTCTTTTAGGCGTGATTGATCAAACCGTAACCGGAATGGGCGCACGTCTTTTGCGTTTGTGGCTGACCAGACCCTCAATTAAAAGAAGTGAAATACAAACCAGACTTTCAGCAGTTTCCGAGTTGACCGATTCGATTTTGCGCGACAAAATTCGTTATCTTCTGAAGGAAGTTTCGGACTTGGAAAGATTAGTCGGACGCTTAAATCTCGGAACGGCTTCTCCTCGTGATTTGCTTGCCCTAAATCGTTCTCTTTCACAAACGCCAAATATAAATTTTACGTTATCAGACGCTCAAAGTCTTTTGCTCCAAGTTTTAGGTGAAAATATCTTTGAACTTCCCGATACAAGAGAGTTAATTCAAACTTCAATTTCCGACGAACCACCGCTAAATGTAAAAGACGGTGGTGTAATTCGTAACGGATTCGACGCGGAACTCGACGAACTGCGAGGTCTTTCAAGTTCGGCAAAACAAATCATCGCCAATTTTGAAACGCAGGAAAAAAAGCGCACCGGAATATCTAATCTAAAAGTCAAATTTAATAATATTTTCGGCTACTTTATTGAAATCTCCAAAGGTAATGTATCGCGCGTTCCCGACGATTACGAACGCCGCCAAACATTGACTAATGCCGAAAGATATACGACTCCGCAATTGAAAGAATGGGAAGCAAAAGTTCTCGGCGCGGAGGAAAAAATCGGTGAAATCGAAATTCGACTTTTTAACGAAATTCGCGCGGCAGTAACAAAGGAAACTCCAAATCTTCAATCAACAGCACGCGCTTTAGCAACTTTGGATGCGCTGGCGGGTTTATCGGAAACTGCCGCAAGGAGAAATTATGTTTCGCCTGTTTTGCATGACGGCGACGAAATTGAAATAAAAGACGGCAGACATCCGATTGTCGAAGCGTTCAGCACACAAACATTTATTCCAAATGATCTTAAAATGAATAATTCGACGGATCGGATGCTGATAATTACCGGCGCGAATATGGGTGGAAAATCTACGATTATGAGGCAAATCGCCATTATTCAGATTCTCGCACAGATCGGTTCTTTTGTTCCGGCGACATCTGCCAAACTTCCGATTTTGGACAGAATCTGGACAAGAGTCGGCGCATCTGATGATCTTGCAAGCGGACGTTCTACATTTATGGTTGAGATGACCGAAACCGCGACGATTCTACACAATGCCACGCCGCGAAGTCTTATTTTACTCGATGAAATCGGGCGCGGAACTTCAACCTTTGACGGACTTTCAATAGCCTGGGCGGTTGCCGAATATCTGCACAATTCGCCCGAACATTCTGCCAAAACTCTGTTTGCCACGCATTATCACGAATTGACGGAATTAGCCGAAAAACTTCCGGGCGCAAAAAATTACCGCGTTACGGCAACCGAAAATGATGGCGAAATTGTCTTTTTGCACAAACTTGAGAAAGGCAAGGCTTCCAAATCTTACGGAATCGCGGTTGCCAAACTCGCCGGTTTGCCGCAGCAAACAATTCTGCGGGCGCAGAATGTTCTGGAAAAACTCGAACAATATGAACTGGCGGTTTTTTCCGATGCGAAAACTGAAACCGGAGCATTAGAAACCGCCGTCGGACACGCCGGTAAAGGTAAATTAGCTTCACAGTTTTCGCTATTTGCAATTAACAATGAAGATGTAATTAACGAATTGCGCGAAGTAAATGTCGAAAAATTGCCGGTTGAAGAGATTAAGAATTTCCTGCAAAACCTTCAAAAAAAGATAGTTTAGAAGTTCATTTTGTTTGGAAATTAAAGTATTGCATTAACCGTCTGCAAACCGACGTTTTATAAATCATATTAACATTGTTACAATTCGCTTGAGTAAATATGTTGGAAAAAATTCTATCTCTTCCCTTAAATCAAAAAATCGGACAATTATTTTTTATCGGAATTTCAGGAACGGAAGTTGACGAAAGAACGTCTGAACTATTGACGGAAATTTCTCCGGGCGGTGTTTGTCTTTTTGCACGTAATGTCAAAACAGCCGAACAAGTTGCTAAACTTCTCGGCAATATTCGCCAAATTTTACCTGCCGAACCATTTTTGAGCATTGATGAAGAGGGCGGAGTTGTTGACCGATTGAGGCGAATTTCTACGCCCATGCCTTCAGCCAGTTCAATTAAAACCACCGAGCAAATAAAAACCCTCGCTGAAACTACAGCGGAAATACTTTTAATTTTAGGCTTTAATATGAACTTTGCGCCCGTCGTTGACGTTCTTGACGGTGATCGCAAATCTTTTACCAACGGACTTTACTCCAGAGCTTTTGGTGATAACAAAGACAATGTTGTTGAATTTGCGGGCAAATATCTCAATATATTGCAAAAAAAAGGATGTCTTGGTTGTGTTAAGCATTTTCCCGGAATCGGCGCGAGCGAAGTTGATTCACATGAAGAATTGCCCATTGTAAATTTAACGCGCGAAGAGTTGTTTGAAAAAGATTTGTTTCCATATCTTGAACTTTTTAAAACCGGAGAAGTTCACGCCGTGATGACTGCCCACGCGAGTTTTCCGAAATTTGACTTGCAGGAAACAGATTCAAATGGCAAACTTTTACCTTCTTCATTGAGCTATAATATCGTTACTAAATTACTGCGTGAAGAACTAGGTTTTGAACGTTTGACCATCTCCGATGATTTGGAAATGGGCGCAATCTTAAAAAATTATGGAATCGGCGAAGCCTGCAAAATGGCGATAAATGCCGGTCAGAATATGCTGGCAATCTGCGCCAATCCCGAATCAATCAGAACAGGTTTTCGAGCAGTTTTTGAAGCCGTCGAAAACGGTGAAATTTCCGAATTAAACATTAACCAATCATTAACAAGAATCGCACATCTAAAAACTTTGATGAAACCGCCTTTACCGTTTGATAAGGCGCGGTTGGCAATTCTTTCCGATAAAGTTGCGGAGTTGAATAAACAGTTAAATTACACTTACGGAGGATAAAAAGTTTTGCGTCAATTATTTATATTTTTAATTTTTTCTGCCTGTTTTATTTTGGCTATTTCGTGTCGAACTCGAACCAATGAATTTGTTACCGTCGCACTTTCGGATAAATTTTCTACATTGGACACTTTAACGACAACCGCATCCGACGCGGCAGCGGAACGTATTCGCTCTTTAATGTTTAATTCTTTGGTGAGAAAAAACGAGAAATTTGAATACGTCGGAGAATTGGCACAGGAAATAAAACCTTCCGAAGACGGCAAGGTCATTACCTTTGTTTTGCGCGACGGCGTGAAATTTCACAACGGCAAAGTTTTTACTTCTGCCGATGTGAAATATACGTTTGACGAACTTTTCAAAAGCAACAGTTATAAATCCGGCGCATTTTTCGACACCGTTGACGGGCAGAGAGTTCCGCACATTGTTTCGCTAGAAACGCCCGACCCGAAAACTGTGGTTGTTACATTAAACCGTGCCTCTCTGCAAAATCAGCTTTTATCAAATTTTGTCGCCATTCCGATTATTCCCGAAGGTACGGTTTCACAACAGGCATCGCGGCCGGTCGGTTCGGGTCCTTTTAAATTTGTTAATTTCGATCAATCGCAAAATATTGTCGAACTCGCCGCCAACGCGGATTATTGGGAAGGCGCACCGAAAGTTGAAAAACTTCGCGTTAAAACCGTTACCGATGCCAATTCCCTGCAAGCCGAACTGCAAAGCGGAAATGTTGATATTGCGCCGCTTCCGAGCAATCTTTCGCCCGACACCTTAAAGACTTTAGAACAAAATCCGAGTTTGCAGGTCAAACAGTTCAAAGGTTCGAATATTGATTATTTGGGCTTGAACACACAAGCACCGCCGCTCGATAAAGTAAAAGTCCGACAGGCGATTGCTTACGGTATTGACCGTGAAAAAATCGTCAACGAACTTCTATTCGGTCAGGCTATTGTTGCATATTCGATTCTGCCGGAAGAATCTTGGGCGTATAATGCCGCCACGAAATACAGTTACGACCCTAATCGCGCAAAACAATTACTTCAGGAAGCCGGATACAAAAACGAACCGATAAAATTTAAGTATTCCGCCGGAAATCAGGCGGTTAATCAATACGCGCAGGTCATTCAAAATTCACTGCGAGATGTGGGACTGAATGTCGAAATCGAAACTTTAGACCCGAACACACTGCGTTCACAGCTTGCACTCGGACAATTTCAGATGAACACCGGAAGATGGATCGGCGGCAACCAGGACCCGATTTTTCTCAAAGATTTATTTTCAACCGGCGCGATTCCTGGCGATAAAGTGAAATGCTGCAACCGAAGCCGTTACAGCAACCCGGAATTTGACAAAATCATCGCTGAAGCGACGGATTCTTTAGATCGCGGAACAGCTAAAAATTTGTATTTTAAAGCGCAGGAAATCGTCAGCAATGATGTTCCGTTAGTGCCGCTTTGGTATCCGGCAAATATTGTCGTGGCAAATAAACGCATCGGAAACATCCAAGTCAAACCGAGCGGCGACTGGAGTTTTTTGAAAGATATTACCGTTGAAGCCAAATAATAATTTTAGTCCGACTTGACAAAATTTGCCCGATTAGTAGAATTAGCATTTACGGATACGCGGGAGTAGCTCAGTGGTAGAGCGCGACCTTGCCAAGGTCGAAGTCGCGAGTT
>JBDTSO010000029.1:0-14032 GCA_039931085.1 Acidobacteriota bacterium
ATTGCGATTTCTGATAACCAATTGAACCTGTTTATCAACAATTCCGCGCCAGTAAGCACGCCCGCTTCTCTGTCCGCCGCTGGTATTTTTTATTCCGCCGAAACCGCCGCCGTTGCTGCTGCTCCCAAGTTCGCGGTTAATATCGTTGATTGAATTTTGTGCGCTGCGCCATAAATTATTATTAGAACCATAAGAAGGCGCACGACGTGCCAAATCCGTTAAAATCGCGGCGGCGTCACGCAAATCCGCCGCGCGGTTATTGCGATCACGCAGCATTTGCTGGAAAAGTCCGACGCTGGCATCCAGTTGATGCGCTAAAAATGCTGCCTGAACATCATTACGGCTCGAATTTCTTTTTCGTAATTCTTCCGATGTGCGGTCAGCCAAATCAACCGTGTCGCGTTTTAGCTGATCGGTTAAACTTTCTAGCCGCGACGAAGTATAACGCTCACTTTCGATCTGCGCGAATGCTGAAAAACTAAAAAGTAAAATCGAAAGCAGCGATAAAAAAAATGTTTTTTTCATATTTTTGTCTCCTATTTAAAATTTAGGGGAGAGACAAACACTTTCTTTGAATATAAAGAAAGAAAACAAGTTTGCCGTCAAAATTTATAAAGCTATTTTTCCTGAACGGTCAAACCTTCCATACAAATTTTCCAATCGAGAACTTCCGCGTTTTGTTCTTCGGCTAAGGCTTTTTCGACTTCTTGTTTTTGTCCTTCTTCGCAAAAAAAAGCGATACAACCGCCGCCGCCCGCGCCGCATACTTTAGCGGCAATCGCGCCGTTTGCCTCGGCTTTTTCAATCAGCCAATCCATTTGCGCGGTAGTGATATTCGGCGACAGGCTTCTGCGTTGCGGATGCGCGGCTTTTAAGATTTCACCGACATTTTCCCAATCGTTTATCAAAAGCGCGTCGCGCAAATTACGCGCTGTATCGCGGATGCCTTCAAAAACCGCGAAAGTTTTCATGTCGCCGTCAATATGATTTTTCGTGATTTCCCAATTATTGATGCCGGAGTTTCGCGGCTCGCCCGTGTAGCAAATGACGATTCTATCTTCAAGCGTTTTGATGTCAACATTTAACGCTTCGCGCTGAATGCCGTCAAAGCGAAAATGAATCGCCGCCGCGCCGCCGTATTGCGCCGAATAATAATCCTGAAAGCCCGCCGGAACTTTGATAACCTGCGTTTCAATATTTGCCGCAATCGAAATAAATTTTTCGGGCGCGTAACGATTGCCGACTAAGCGATTTAACGCGCCGATGCAAGCGATATTCAGCGTTGAAGAACCCGCAAGTCCCGCGCCCGCCGGAGCTTGCGAATTTGTCGTCATTGTAAATCCGATTTCCGGTTTGAAAAAATAGATGAGTTTGGAAAGCAGTTCCAAACGGATTTCGTTTTTCAACTCGCAGATTTTATCGAGCGAAGTTTCAAATTTTTCGGCGCGATCAATTGATTCGATAATGATTTTATCGTCGCCGCGTGTTTCAATTCGGCAGTGTGCCATCAAATTTACCGCGAAATTTACGGTTGCCGCGCCTTCGTGAAACAAAAAAAGCGGCGGAATGTCAATTGTTCCGCCCGCCAAATCAACTCTCGTCGGCGCGGATGTTTCGATTATCATATTTTAGCTTGTGGATTTTTAATGATTTACTGTTAATTGCCGTTCATATTAGCATTTACAATTAACAAATAACAATTAGCCGGATTTAGTCATTTACGACTTTTGCCGTTTCTTCTTTGGTTTCTTTGACCTCTTCGCGATTCGGCTGGCTCGTCAAATGAAGTCGTTCGCCGAGATCGTGAAGTTTGACCTGCGCGGCTTCTTCGACTTTGTGAATTCTTTCTTCGATTTTAAAAATCGTTTCCGGTCGTACTTCTTCAACCTTTTCCGACAAATAATAACGCTCGATCAGATAAAAAATTATGATGCCGACCATCACGATAAAAAACAGCGCGATGCCGATTTGCTTGAAATCGCCGATAATGCCGGTAATTGCTCCGCTGAAAAAATAACCGACACCGGACAAAATCAAAACCCATAGCGAACAGCTGATTATGTCAAGCAGCAAAAAACGCAGATACGGCATTTTTCCGATGCCGTAAAAAACGCACATCGCGCCGCGAATTCCGTAAATATACTTTGAAATTATGATGGCGAAACCGCCGAATTTATCAATCAGTTTTTCAATGCGCGGCTGTGTCATTTTGTAAAAGCCGTAATCTTTGACCGTTTCGCGGAAAACGCGCCCGATCATATAACCGACGCTGTCGCCGACGATTCCGCCGAGCGTGCCGAAAATATAAACTTTCAAAAAGCTGAACGGACCAAAAAATCCGCTGTGAGCCATAACGCCCGATAACAGCAGCGTAATATCGCCTTCAATCGTGCATAACGCAAAAACTGCGTAAATGCCGTATTGTTCAAATAATTCGTAAAAATGTTGTTCCATAGTGAAAGATTTCGACGAAAATGACTATCAAAGATTAACTTTTAAGAAGCGTTTGAGTCAAAGGGAAATATAACGTTATAAAAAATCCGCACAGTCTGAACAAAGCGAAAAAAAAAGATTTATGTAATAATAAAACTGCAATGTTTTGCAGACAAACAAGAAGGAAATTAAACAAAAATATGAGTGATACGACAGTAACAAAAGTAGATTCGGACAATTCGCCGAGCGGCGAAATGGGACAAAAATATATGGCATCGGGCAAAGGTATAGCGATGCGTTTGTGGGAAAATGAACCGCCGAACGACGACAAGGAACTGCACACGCGCGATTATGAAACAGTTGGTTACGTAATTTCGGGTAAAGCCGAACTTCATCTCGAAGGTCAAATGGTTACGCTTGAAAAAGGCGATTCCTACGTTGTGCCGCAAGGCGCGGCGCACAAATATAAAATTATCGAATCGTTCACGGCAGTCGAAGCGACGCATCCGCCCGCCCACGTTCACGGACGCGATGAAGAATAATTTTTTAACGACAATTATTATAAAAAAATCCTGCGTGAGAAATCAGCAGGATTTTTTTATAATGAATCTATGCGAAAACGCTTTGTCATTCACGAACATCACGCTTCGCGGCTGCATTTTGATCTGCGTCTGGAAATCGGCGGCGTTTTAAAAAGCTGGGCAGTTCCGAAAGGCATTTCGATGAATCCGCGCGAAAAAAGATTAGCTGTTCACGTTCCCGATCATTCGCTCGGCTATATTGGTTTTGAAGGAACGCTCGCCGAAGGAAGTTATGGCGCGGGCGAAGTTCGCATCTGTGACAAAGGGGAATTTGAAACGAATAGCGATGCCGAAAAACAACTTGAAAAAGGGAAACTCGTTTTCACGTTTTACGGCGAAAAATTAAAAGGCGAATTTACGCTCGTGAAAATGTGGAAACAAGAAAAAAATTGGCTGATAATAAAATCAAAAGACGAATTTGCCGATGAAAATTGGAAACTCGAAACTGTTCTTAAACTATAAAATCTCTTCCGCGCTAACTCAGAAATCAAACTAAAACGCGCTTTCGTTCCATTTTCGCAAAATAAACCGCAATAACAATCGCCACAATCATAATAATCGCCGCTGTCCAAAAAGTTCGCTGAATCGTAAAATCATCAACTTTATTAAATTGATTATTCAGCAAAATGCCGCCGACGGCGGGACCGACGGCACGCGCCAAACTCGCGCCGGACTGCAAAACGCCCAGTGTTTTGCCTTGTTCATTTTGATCGGAAACCTTCGACGCAAGACTCGTCAGCGCGGGCGAAGCCATCGAATTTCCGATTGCCAAAAGTGCGGTTACGATCAGCAATCCAATTAAACCGCCGGAATTCGGACTGATATATGGAATTGTGAAAAAGCTCACCGTCATCAAAAAGCAACCGGCAATCGTCAAAATACTTTCGCCGAATCGGTTTGCTAATTTGCTGAAAACTCCGCCTTGAAAAATGACTGCCAAAACGCCGATGAAGGCGAAGATGTAACCGTTCTGCTCGGCGGTGTAGCCGAAACGCTCGATGGTGTATAAAACAAAAGCGTAAGTCATTATCGAAAATGAAGTTACGAGAAAAAAATAAACGGCGGTCAGCGTTCCGAAATGCGGGTCGCGCAATGATTCGACGATTTCCGCGATTCGGTTTTTACGAATATTCGGGCGATTTTGTGAATCTTTTTTGATCGATTCGGGCAGAATAAAATAAAGCAGAGTCGCATTGAGAAGAGATAAAGCGGCAGCGAAAAAAAACGGTGCGCTGATTCCGTATCGGCTCAAAATGCCGCCGATTGCCGGACCGAAAATAAAGCCCAAACCGAACATCGCGCCGAAAAATCCCATTCCTTTGGCGCGATTTTTGATCGTCGTTACGTCCGCGATGTAGGCTTGCGCCGTCGAGATATTGCCGCCCGTGATTCCGGCGACGATTCTGCCGGCGAAAACCATCCACAGCGCAAACGCGAAACCAATCAAAAGATAACCGATTGCCGAACCGATAATCGAGAAAAACAAAACCGGACGACGACCTATTTTGTCAGACCAACCGCCGAGAATCGGCGAAAAAATAAACTGCATCAAACTGTAAGACGCGAATAAGATGCCGATTTCAAACGGCGTTGCGCGAAAAGCGTCGCTTTCGACGTAAAAAGGCAGCGCGGGAATAACGATGCCGAAGCCGACGAGATCAATAAAAACCGTTAAATAAATGATGAGTAAAGGTTTTGTGAAAAATTTTTCGTCGTCAATTTCGGGCGTGATTTCTGTTTTTTGGTTCATTAGGCGAAATATTAAAAATAAAGTCTTGCAATTACAAAATTATGCCATTCGGCGGCGAAAAATTAAATCATCTCCTAACTTTTTTCGCCGACCACGAGTGTCGCCTTGATCGAAAAATGAAATGAAAGCGTGCCGTCGTCGGCATCTATAATTTGCGCCAATCTTTCCGAAACTCGTTTTTGTTCTTGTTCATCAAGAAAATCGAGCCAAACGGGTAAGAAAAAATCGGCAACGAGCGGCGAAGCAGCAAATTCCGCGCCGTTTTCAAATTCAAAAATTTCGTTTTTTGTAACGACTTCAAGTTTTGACAAGCCTAAATTTTTTACCATTTCTTTAATTTTAGAAACAGTCGGAATTTCGGCGATTAAGCGTTCGACTTCCGTCCCTTTTTCAAGCAAATCCAGATCAAACAAGGTTTCCCACAAAAAAGAAAAAATCTCGCCGAAACTGCCCGCCGTCGGCAGAAAAAATGCGACTTGTTTATCTGATAAATCAATAATTTCAGCGACAAACGAATACAAATTCTTCAGTTCGACAAAACTCGCGTCCGCCAAAACCACGTCGAAACTTTCGTCGGGAAAAACCGATGCGAAAAATACGTCGGATTTAAGCGCATTGGCTTTCGCCTGTGCGATAATATTTAATTCTTCATCTTCGTTAAAAGCGTTCAAATTGGAATCCTGTTCCAACTTTTCGCTGACGGCAAGCGCGTGATTTCCCGTTCCGGCGTTGACATATAGAATGCTTTTTTCACCGGAAAACTTAAGATTCGCGTCAAAAATATCGGTGAATCGCACAGTCCAATCTTCCGCCACATATAAATCGCGCAAAAAGGCGAGTTCTTTTTGTGTTTTGCTCATATAAATAATTTAACGCAAAGACGCAGAGACGCGAAGGCACAAAGAACATTTTAATAATTAAATTAACGATTCACTCATATTTTAACTTAAAGTTCCTGCGTCTTTGCGTCTCTGCGTCTTTGCGTTAAAATTTAAATCATCAATTACAAATTATGACAAAAAATATCAAAGAATTATTCGATCTGACTGGAAAAACGGCAATCGTAACGGGCGGTTCGCGCGGAATCGGCGTGGAAATGGCTGAAGGTTTGGCGGAAGCGGGCGCGAATTTGATGTTGTGCGCCAGACGCGAAGAATGGCTGATGGAAACGGTTGAAGAATTTCGCGCAAAAGGTTTTCACGTTCAGGGCAAAACCTGCGACGTTTCAAAAGAAGCCGATGTGCAGACGGTTGTTGATGAAACTGTCGCAAAATTCGGCAAAGTTGATATTTTAATAAATAACGCGGGAATTTCGTGGGGCGCGATGCCGGAAGAAATGCCGCTCGATAAATGGCAAAAAGTGATTGATGTTAATTTAACCGGCTGTTTTCTGTTCGCGCAAATTGCCGGACGTGAAATGCTCAAAAACAACAGTGGTTCGATCATCAATATCGCTTCGATTGCCGGAATAACATCATCGGCAAACGGACCTTTTTACGCCGGATATTCTGCAAGCAAAGCCGGTTTGATCGGCTTGACACGCGAACTTGCAGCGAGTTGGGGACGCAAGGGAATTCGCGTCAATGCGATTGCACCGGGATTTTTTCATTCGCGGCTTGCCGATGCCGTGATTGATATTTACGAGCGCGTCATTCAGGAAAATAACGCGATTCCGCGGATCGGAGCGGAAGGCGAACTAAAAGGCGCAATTGTTTTTCTCGCTTCCGACGCTTCAAGTTACATCACCGGACAAACAATTGTCGTGGACGGCGGAATGACGATTTGATTTCAAGTTTATGGACTTTTTGAACAAGATGTTTTCTAATTAAAAAATGGCGGAATCCGGTGCGACAATACTTAATTTAGCTTCAATCATTGAACATCACGCGCGGCTGACACCCGACAAAGAGGCGATTGTCTGGAACGAAATGCGTTTTTCTTACGGGCAATTGAACGGTTTGGCAAACCGCGTGGCAAATGCTTTGGTTGAGATGAACATCACGCGCGGCGACAAAGTTGCGCTGTGCTGTCCGAATCTGCCGTTTTTTCCCATTGTTTATTACGGAATATTAAAAGCGGGCGCGGCGGTTGTGCCGTTAAATATTTTGTTTAAGGCGCGTGAGATCGCTTATCATTTGTCGGATTCCGATGCGAAGGCGATTTTTACTTTTGAAGGCACGGATGAATTGCCGTTGGCACAAACCGTCAAAGAAGGTTTCGATCAAGTCGAAACCTGCGAACATCTTATCGTGATGACGATTGATCCGCTCGCTTCCGTGCCGATTGAAAATGCTAAAACTTTGACTGAGATTACCGCCGAACAATTGGAAGAATTTGAAACTTTTCCGACCACATCAGACGACACTTGTGCGATTCTTTACACTTCCGGCACAACCGGACAGCCGAAAGGTGCGGAATTGACGCATCTGAATTTGATGACGAACGTAACGACGATGTTCCTTTTGCACACGCCGGTTTTGGATTTTACCGACGGCGAGCAGAAAACTTGTCTGATTACATTGCCGCTTTTTCACACGACGGGACAAACCTGTCAGATGAACGTCAATCTTTACGGCGGAAATCGTGTCGTGTTGCTGCCGCGTTTCGATCCGCAAACGACGCTTGAAACGATGAAAAAAGAGCGCGTCAATTTTTGGACAGGCGTTCCGACGATGTATTGGTCGCTGCTGCGCTACGTCGAAGAAAACGATTTTGATATTGCAGCCATTGCCGAACACATTAAAGCCGTAACAAGCGGCGGTGCGCCGATGCCGGTTGAAGTGATGAAGGAATTCGAGCAAAAATTTAATGTGCGCGTCGCCGAAGGTTACGGACTTTCGGAAACTTCTCCTTTGGCGTGTTTCAACCATTTTGATAAACCCTCAAAACCCGGAACTGTCGGACAGCCGATTTTTGGCGTGGAAGTAAAATGTTTCGACCAAGATGACAAAGAAGTTGCGCCCGGAACACGCGGCGAAGTCGTCATTCGCGGTTCAAATGTGATGAAGGGTTATTACAAACGCCCCGAAGCAACTGCCGAAGCCTTTCGCAACGGCTGGTTTCACACGGGCGACATCGGCATAATGGACGATGAAGGTTATCTTTCTATTGTTGATCGCAAAAAAGATATGATTCTGCGCGGCGGCTACAATATCTATCCGCGCGAACTCGAAGAAATTATAATGACGCACGAAGCCGTTTCGCTTGTCGCAGTAATTGGCGTTCCCGACGAAAGATTGGGCGAAGAAGTCAAAGCGTTTGTTGTGCCGAAAAACAATTCAACTTTGAGCGAAAAAGATTTTATCGCGTGGTGCAAAGCACAGTTCGCTGCCAATAAATATCCGCGTTACGTCGAATTTCGTGAGGAGCTGCCGATTGGCGGAACAGGAAAAATATTCAAACGCGCATTGCGTGAGGAAAATTAAGAATATGAAAGTTCAGGTTTTATTTTTCGGCGCAACGGCTGATGCAGTCGGCAAAAGAGAAATCGAAATTCCGCTTACCGAAGACACAAAGGCTGAGAAAGTTTTCGAGGGAATTGTCGAACAGTTTCCGCAATTAAAATCGCATTCCTTACTTTTCGCCGTCAATCAGGAATACGCGGGCGGCGGCGAAATCATCAAAAACGGAGATGAACTCGCCGTCTTCACAGCCGTTTCCGGCGGTTAAATTTCTCCAAAATGGATAACGGAAAAACCACAGATTTTTTTGAAATAACGACTGAGCAACTTGATGTCGGAAAAATCGCGCGTCGGATTGTGCCGAAAACTTGCGGTGCGACGGTTACGCTCGACGGTTATGTTCGTCAATTTACAAAAGGGCGCGAAACGCTTTATCTAGTTTATGAAGCGTACAAACCGATGGCTTTGAAAGAAATGGAAAAGTTGATCGCGCAGGCGCGCGAAAAATTTGAAATCGAAAACGTCGGCATCGTTCATCGTTTGGGAAAACTCGAAATCGGCGAAACGAGCGTTGTGATTGCGGTTGCGTCGCCGCATCGCCGCGCCGCTTTTGAAGCCTGTGAATGGCTGATAAAAGAATTAAAGCGAACCGTTCCGATCTGGAAAAAGGAAGTTTATGCCGACGGCGAAATCTGGATTGAAGGCGAAAAAAACAGATAATCTTTTTTGCCCTCAATCCACAATGCATTCATTGCGGATTTTTTGCTTGCTTTAGTTTTAAGCGTGTGTCAAAATCTGTCTATCACTAGCAATTTTATAAAAATAACAATTTAACAAAGGAGATTTTTTAAAGTAGATGTCAGAAAACGGAACAGTAACGGCGGAAGAAAATGTTGAAAAAAACAACAATGCCGCAGAAACTCAAGAAAATACAGAAGAAACAGCAGCAGAAAATACGGAAGACGTTTCGTATCACGCAGTTGAAAAAGAAGGAAATGTAACGGCGATCTGGGAAATGCAGGGACGAAAACATATTAGAACCATTGACCCGCGCTCGATTGAAGGCAAGCAAATCCTGGCTCTTTTTGAAACCGCCGCCTAAAAAAGAAGACATATGATAAAGAGCGAAATTTATTGTCATAGATTTACAAATATCCGATAATCTCTTGCTTTTTTGGTAGAAATAGAGTTAATATCAGTTTGTTTTCCAAAATAAACAGTTTAATGTCCGTCGGCACATAAAAAATAATCAGTTTTTAAGTTTAAGGTTTTTTGTAGCCGACGATTTTCGGAAGTTCTAACCTTTTTAACAAAAAAACGGAGGTGATTTTTGTGAATAATATGCTGTCTGGACTTTTAGCTTTAATTTCCGCTGTCGCTACAGGCTTTTGTTTTTGGCGATTTCAGCACAGCGGTCAAACATACTTGATTATTTTGACTCTTGTTTTTTTAATTGCTGCCATCGGTCTTGGCGCGATGTTTTTGACCGGCAGACTTAACAAAACGGAAGATATTCATATAACCGAGTAGAAAAGTTTTACTCAAATACCGACAAGCGGTGGTTCAACAATAGTATTTTTTGTTCACCGCTTGTTTGATTTTCTGTTTATACATCCTCGAACGCTTTCTGACATCCGCCAAAGGTTGAAATGTGCCGCAAATTCTCTATAATCGCATCTCCAAAAATTTTGCCATTACTTCTGATAAATTTTTGTTAGCTTGTTCTTTCGCGCCAACTCTGCGGGTTGCTTCCGTTGTCTAATCTGACCATCGAGATCGCTCCCGGCGAAGGGCAAACTAATGCGCAAAGATTACAGCCGACACATTCCGGTTCATCAACAACGGGAAATTTGTTCTCATCAAAATCAAAACATTGATGCGCTCCGTCTTCACAAGCGACGTAGCAGAGATTGCATTTTATACAATGCTCATTATTGACTCGCGCCACGACTTTGTAATTTAAGTCTAAATTTCCCCAATCAGTAACTCTTGAAACCGATTTTCCGACAATATCATTAACCGACGCAAAACCTTTTTCGTCCAGATAATTATTCAAACCGTCAATCATATCTTCGACGATGCGATAACCGTAGTGCATAACCGCCGTGCAAACCTGAACATTTCCCGCACCCAAAAGTAAAAATTCAACCGCATCGCGCCAAGTATTTATTCCGCCGATTCCCGAAATCGGAATATTAAATTCTGCATCACGCGCCAACTCCGAAACCATATTCAGCGCAATCGGTTTAACGGCAGTTCCGCAATAACCGCCGTGCGCCGCCATTCCGTTGACGTTCGGATACGGAATCATCGTGTCAATATCAACGCCGATCACCGAATTTATCGTATTTATCAACGAAACCGCGTCCGCACCGCCTTTCTGCGCCGCACGTCCCGGCGGAACGATGTGCGTCACGTTCGGCGTAAGTTTGACGATCACGGGCAGATTTGAAACTTCCTTGACCCATTCCGTCACCATACAGGTATATTCGGGAACTTGCCCCATCGCCGCGCCCATTCCGCGCTCCGACATTCCGTGCGGACAGCCGAAATTCAGTTCAAAACCGTCGCAACCCGTGTCCTGCGTTCGTTTGGTAATCTCCTGCCACGCTTCTTTTTTGGATTCGACCATCAACGAAGCGATGACCGCGTGATTCGGATATTTCTTTTTGCACTCAGACATTTCCTTGAGATTGATTTCCAAAGAACGATCCGTAATCAGTTCGATATTATTCAACCCGATCATCCGCGACGCGCCGTTATCAATCGCCGCCAACCTTGACGAAACATTAACAATCGGCTCGCCCAAAGTCTTCCAAACCGCGCCGCCCCAACCCGCATCAAACGCCCGCTCGACCATCGAACCCATGTTCGTCGGCGGTGCGCTCGCCAGCCAAAAAGGATTCAACGATTTTATGCCCGCGAAATTTATACTTAAATCTGCCATAGTTTTTTATGAATTCATATTATCAAGTTCTTTTCTCAAAGCCTCATAATCAATAGTGTTTAGTTTTACTTGGTCTGTTTTCTCATTACAATTAAAACACCAATAAAATCCTTCGCCGTCTTTCATTAGCCAAGACACAAAAGGCAAAGGCGAATCACATTTTCCGCAACAACATTCTTTACTTTCGTCTTCTTCAATTTCAAATTCACACTCCGAACAAAACCAAAATGTACGATCATCATTATCTGTTCGCCAAGTCAATCCTAACTCTTTACAATTTAGACAAATCTGTAAGCTCATTTAATTCAAATCACACCGTTTCGAGTTTTTCCTTCAAAGCCCGCAAAAATTCTTCGTTGTTCAAAATATCGTTTTCGATGCTTTGCACTTCCCGCGCATCGTTTTCCATAATGCGGCGCAATTCGTTGTTGATTTGCGTTTGATACGGCGCGGCATTCGGCGATTCGGCACGTTGACGGAAGTATTCGACTACAACCTCATCCAAATACATTGAAACTTTTACTTTATTCGTGTTTTTTAGTTTTTCAGCCCAAGGCGAACGGCGAACTTTGTATATTCCCGGTTTCATTACTTCGTCTTCCGTCAAACCTTGGGCAAGTTCCGCCTGATATTCTTCTTCCGTTACGGTGTATGTCAAATTTTTAGTCGTTTTGCTCATTGTAAATTCTTATCTGCTTTGCGGTTGCCTTTCTCGCTGAAATGATTCTTATTTTCTCATTTCGTTCGGTGTAGGGGACAAACAACAATCTCGTGTTTGAAATTCCGATTATTTGATAGCGAATTTCTTCTTCGGAATTTTTTTCATCGTAAAGTTCAACAGCATTGTCATCGAAAAATGCGAGTGCCGCTTCTTCAAAACTCACGCCGTGTTTACTAAAATTAGCTTTCTCTTTTTCCGGGTCCCATTCAAATTCTATTTTCAATTATACCGACATATCTATACATATAAAAAAAAAAATCAGTCAAATAAAACTTCAAAAGTTAAAATTAGCCTTCCGATAAGATAAAATGTTTATCAAGATGAAATCTGAAAACGGCGCAGTGCAAAAAAATGATTCGGCGATGATCGAAATTCTCGCCTTTGACGCAAAATATGCCGACGACATTTTGGACATTCAAACCGAATGCGGTTTGAGCGTTTGGTTGAAAAACGATTATCTCGGCGAACTCGAAAGAGAAGATTCAATTTTCAATATCGCTTTGGCGGCAGACGAAAAGGTCATCGGTTTCGCCCTCGTACGGCTTCTCATCGGAGCAAACGGTCAAAAGAATTCAGCAATCAAGTTCAACTCATCGGAAATTATCAATATTGCCGTCTGCCCTTGTTTTCAGCATCAAGGAATCGGACAGATGATTTTCGACGAAATTGTTTGCGAACTCGAATGTCAAAATATTTCGGAAATCTGGCTCGAAGTCAGAAAATCAAACGCGAACGCGATCAATTTTTATCGTAAAAATAAATTTGAAATGCAGTTTGAAAGAAAAAATTATTACACAAATCCGACGGAAAATGCTTTTATTTTTCGGTGTTTGATGAATCACTGAATCAATTCGTCAACACGGAAATTTATTTAATGAGCGGGCGATTTTTCGATTGGAGTAACTTTCGCGCCCGCAAATGCGCCCATTTCGCCGGTCAGCGAAAAATGAATGCTTTGCGCCGCGAGTTTGCCCATCTGCGAAGCGTCAACCGCTTCCGCGCCGCCGTTAACGCAATCGCCGCCCGCGAAGATTTTCGGGTTTGACGTTTGCATCATCTCATTAACCGCGACCTGTCCTTTTTCGTTGAATTCGATGCCGATATTTTTGAAAAATTCGATTTGTTTCTGTTGTCCGATGGCTTTGATAACCAAATCGCAGGCAATCTCAAACTCGCTGCCGTCCGTCTTTTTACATTTCAAACCGGAAACTTTCCCGTTTCCCAAAACCTCAATCGGTGAAGTCTGCCAGACAAATTCGATGCCGTCTTTTTTCGCCAATTCGTATTCGTAATTGTAAGCCGAAATGTCTTTTTCAGTGCGCCGATAAATCAGCAAAACCTTTTCCGAGCCGAGCCTTTTCGCTTGCGTAACGGCATCAATTGCCGTATTTCCCGCGCCAATCACCGCGACAACTTTGCCCATCGGTACGGCTTGCCAGTCGCGTATTTTGATCTTTTCGATAAAATACAAAGCGTCCAACACGCCGTCCAAATCTTCCCCAACGATATTCAAATCATTTGTCGCGCCCAAACCGACACCGACAAAAATTGCATCGTGCAAGTCAGAACCATCTGCGGTAGCGGATGTTTGAACGCCTGATTCTGTATCGCCCGATTTAATATCAAGTTGTATTTTTCCCAAATTTGAACCGTCCGCTACCGCAGACGGTTCTGACACGCCCGTAATCTCCGTGTTCAGTCGAAATTCCACGCCCAATTTCTCAACCATTTTCACTTCATCAAGCGACGCTTTCTGCGACATTTTATATTCCGCCATTCCGTAAGTGTCGAGTCCGCCCGCGAGCGGTTTGCGCTCATAGACAGTTACGGCATAACCAATTCGCGCCAGATAAGTCGCACACGATAAACCCGCCGGACCCGAACCAATCACGCCAACGGATTTGCCATTCGATTCGCCTTTAACAAAAATCTGACGATTATTTTCAAACGCATAATCGGTCGCATATCTTTGCAGCCGCCCGATTTCAATCGGTTTATCCATCAAAGTCTTCTCGACACACGCGCCTTCGCACAAAACGTCAACCGGACAAACCCGCGCACAAGTCGCGCCAATCGGATTCGCGTCAAAAATCACCCGTGCCGAACCGTGCAGATTTCCCGATGCGATTTTTTTGATAAACGAAGGCACATCAATATGCGTCGGACAAGCGTGCATACACGGCGCGTCGTAGCAGTAAA
>JBDTSO010000030.1:0-13893 GCA_039931085.1 Acidobacteriota bacterium
TTTCAAGAACCGTATTTCCGCGACCGTCCGATTTCAGTCGGCTTTTCGCTGATTGCCAGCCGTTACAGATATTTGGGTGAAGGAACGGCATTGACGCAAAATCAGGATTTGCTTACCAGCTTATTCACTAATCCGAATGCGGCTTTTACGACCGACAGAGAAAATTTATTTACCAGCACAACCTACGGCGCAACCATTTTCGCCACTGCGCCGCTTTCCGAATTTCTGCCGAAAAGACCATTTTCCAGATTGTCGCGTATCGGGCTGACTTATCAATTTTTGGCGACGAGCGTTGCTCCGCCGTCAGTTAATAGTTCGGGCGACCCGAATCGGTTTATTCCGTCAATTTTCACGACACCGAATTATACCACCAGCCGCGTTACGCCGACCTTTGTTTATGATTCACGCCGGGTTTCGGAAAACGGCATTGACACTTTAAGCGGAAAGCAGCTTTCGGCTCAATTTGCATTGGCGGGATTGGGCGGCGATGTCAGAACTTATCAACCGACAATTTCCTATTCGCAATTTATTCCGGTCAGACGCAAGCGTTCCAAAAACGCGGAAGTTTTCGGTTTTCGTCTGCTCGCCGGAACTGTCGGAAGTTTTGCGACGACCGATAAAATCAGAAATTCCAATTCGCTGTCGTTTATCGGCGGAGTTCCGTATCAGGAGCGTTATCGTTTGGGAAGCGAGTATGACATTCGCGGTTACGACAATCGCGCCATCACGCCGTTTGCTCCAACATCAGTTTATGTTACCAGTCGAAACGTCGTCGCTGCCAGCAACGCCACCGGTACGCCGGTTCTGATTCCCGGTTTGTCCGATGAAGTAGCCGGTCAATTATCTCAGCTCGGAACTTTTACCGGCGCGAGCGGAAATAACCCGGCGTTGATTACTTCATATTTTACGCCGATTCCCGCCGACACCCAGCTTTTAGGCAACTTTGAATATCGTATTCCGATCTTCGGTCCGGTTTCACTCGCCGCTTTTGCCGACATCGGCTCGGCGTTTAATTTGAGAAAAACAGGCATTGAAACAATTAACGATCCCTTCCTGACTGATGATAACTTGGCAAGAGCCGGATTATTGGGTGTCGGGGCGTTAAATCAACTTTTCTTTCGCAGTAATCCGGGTGTCGAAGCCAGTTTGGGAAGTCCTATTCTGTTTAATAACACCAATTTCTTAACAACCGACGAAGGCAGAAGGCTTTGTTTGCCTAATCGGTTCGGTTGTCCGGTCAGTTTGCCGCAAGGCTTGCAGTTAATCAATTTCCGCGGCGAGGCACAGCGTAATCAACTTATCAACGTCAATGACAGTTTGTTTGACAGCATCGGCGATTTTCGTTCGAGCGTCGGTATGGAACTGCGCGTTCAAGTTCCGGTAGTCAACGTGCCTTTTCGCTTAATTTATTTCTTTAATCCGAACGTGCCAAACCTGCCGGGCAATTTCTCGAATTTTCAGTTAGCTAAAAGAAGCGGCTTCCGATTTACAGTCGGAAGAACCTTTTAGACAGTTATCGGTCGGAATTAATTTGAAAGCATTAACTGCCAATTGATAACTGGTTTTATTATTTGCGAAAATGGAAGCAACAGTTTTTAACAAATCAGATTCTAATAAGGCACAAGCCAAAAGCTACACAGCCTTTTTTTAAAAGTTTAAGGAGTAATTACAAATAAAATGAGAACATTTCGTTTAACCGCCGTTAGTTTATTTATTGCCGCTGTTTTTGCGGTGTCGGCATTTGCCCAAACCGCTCCAACCGGTAAAGTCGGTTTGGTCAACACTCTCGCCTTTGACGACAAAGACGGGATTACCAAATATATTAGTGTATTAAATAGTCTTGGAACGGAATTCAAGCCTAAAAATGATGAGTTGACTGCTTTGGGGACAAAGTATCAGGCACTTCAAAAGGAATTGCAAAATTATCAGGAAACACTTTCTAAGCCCGGCGGCAAAATCCCGATTTCCGATGCCGATCTTCAGAAAAAAGCCGATGAACTCGATAGAATGAGTCGGGACATAAAATTCAGACAGGAAGATGCCAAAGCGCAGTATCAGCGACGTTATCAAGTAGTTGTCGGTCCGATTTATCAGGACATTATGAAGGCGATGCAGGATTTTACCAAGCAGAAAGGTTATTCCTTAATCCTGGACGGAGCGAAATTGGAGGAAGCCGGAATTTTGATAGGATTTGATGATAAATACGATATTACCAAAGAATTTATTACTTTCTACAACAGTCGTCCGGCAACTACCGCGACGACGGCGAAACCGTAACAGTTAAGTAAAAATTACAGAACTAGTCAGCAATCGGTTGAAGAAATTTTTCCGGTTTCTGACTTCTGTATTTTTGCATTGCAAATTTTATGACTATTCTTGATTCGCGCGCTATTCAGGAAATTCTGCCGCACCGCTATCCTTTTCTGCTGGTTGATAAAATTATCGAACTCGTGCCGCGCGAGCGCATTGTCGGCATCAAGCAGGTTACGATCAACGAATATTTTTTTCAGGGACATTTTCCCGACGCGCCCGTAATGCCGGGCGTTTTGATTATTGAGGCGTTAGCGCAAGTCGGCGCGATTCTCGCGCTTCGTGAATTTGAAGACCGAAGCAACAAAATTCCGTTTTTCAGCGGCATTGACAAAGCCAAATTCCGCCGTCCGGTCGTGCCGGGAGACACGCTTTCTTTGGAAGTTACGGCGATCAGAATCGGCAGCAAAGTTCAGAAAATGCGAGGATTTGCAAAAGTTGACGGGCGCATTACAGCCGAAGCCGAAATAATGTGTATTATCGGCAATCGTGATTCGGCAGAGGCAAAATAATTATGGCACAAATCAATTTATCTTATACCGAAGCGATAACGTATATTGCTTTGATAGGATTGGTAGTCGGTTTTCTTTTAGGGCTAATACCTTTAATTTTAGGCATTAAAAAAGGAAAGCGAAATTATGGGTATTACGGCATTGCCGCTTCTGCACTTCTCGGCGTAGTTTCGCCTATTTTGTCAGTTATCGCGGTCGCGGTTTTCATCTGGCTGATATTAAAAAAACCGAAACAAGAAAAGCCAACCGAAGTAATTATTGTCAATGAAAAACCTGTTGATGTTTCAATCAACAATTCTGAAAATTTATAATATTTCGCTTTCCTTTATGACTTCTTTCATCCACGAGAGCGCAATCGTCAGCTCAAAAGCCGAGATCGGCGCAAATTGCCACATCGGAGCATTTTCAATTATTGGCGAAGAGGTTGTTTTGGGCGACAAGGTGCATCTCGAATCGCACGTCGTCATTGACGGCAAAACTTCAATCGGCGACGAAACGCGCATTTTTCCGTTTGTTTCCATCGGACTTGCACCGCAGGATTTAAAGTATGCGGGCGAGCCGACGGCGACCGAAATCGGCAAGCGCAATCACATCCGCGAATTTGTAACAATTCATCGCGGCACGAGCGGCGGCGGCGGTTTGACGCGCATCGGCGACGACAATTTGCTGATGGCGCAGGCGCACGTCGCGCACGATTGCCGAATTGGAAACGAAGTAATTATGGCAAACGCTGCAACTTTGGCAGGTCACGTTGAAATTGCCGACCGCGCTAATATCGGTGCTTATTCAGGCGTTCACCAATTTTGCCGCATCGGACTAGAAGCCTTCGTCGGCGGTTACTCGGTAGTCGTCAAAGACGCGCTGCCGTTTGCGACGATTCAAGGAAACCACGCCAAATGTTTCGGCTTAAACCGCGTCGGAATGAAGCGGCGCGGCTATTCAAAAGACACGATTTCCAAACTGCATCACGCTTTTCACCTTTTATTGACTTCAAAACTCAACACACAGCAAGCCGTCGAAAAAATTAAAGAACAAATTAAAAACTGCGCGGAAGTTGATTTATTGGTTGATTTTATCGAAACTTCTAAACGCGGAGTCGTCAAATAACTAAGCATTGGAGCGAAACAGTTTCATCAACGCCGTTTCTTCCGGTTCAAATTCAGCTTTGATTTTTTTTATTTTGCGCTTTCTTTTCGGCTTAAATTCATCAATCGTGATGCCGCTTTCGTAAGACTCAATCACTTTTGGGTGAACATATGAGGCGCGGCAAACGGTCGGCGTGTTGCCGAGTTGTCCGGCGACGTTTTTGATGGCTTTGCAGATGTTTTTCTTTAACACTTTTTCTTCATCCGCCTTCCCGATTTCAGCAAGTTCCAGAGCGGCAAGCAATGTTCCGCCCCACGTCCGAAAGTCTTTTGCGGAAAATTCCGGTGCGGTTATTTGCTTTAGATATTTGTTGACATCGCTGGATTTAATCGGATGCGGTTTGCCATTTTCATCCAAATAATTAAAGAGTTTTCGTGCGCCGCCGATTGATTTTAATTCCTGCATAACTCCGGCAAGTTCTTTGTCAACAAAAATTTTTCGATGTTTGATGTGATGTTTGCCGACAAAGTTAAATATCAATTTGCCGCCGCGTTTGATTTCAAGATGACGATTTTGCAGAGTCGTGATGCCGAAAGTTTTATATCTTTTGACACTGTTCGGCGAACCCATCCGAATATACAGAGAATTTATCAGCCGTGTCATTAACGCTAAAACCTTTTCACGCGGAAAGCCTTCGAGTTCAAGATGTTCGTTGGTTATTTTTCGCAGTTTCGGCAGATGTTCGCCGAATTTTTCGATTTTCTCAAACTTTTTGCGTTCCTGTTTCTTCCTGAATTTATTGTTATAGAGATATTGCACGCGCCCGGAAGTGTCCATTCCGACGGCTTGAATTTTGCTGCTCGGCGCGGGCGAAATCCGGACAGATTTCCACGCCGGCGGAATAACTAACAACTTTATTCTTTCGAGATGTTTTTCGTTCTTGATTTGTTTTCCGCCGGCTTCGACATATCTAAAACCGCTTTTTTTTCCGCCTTTTCTTTCCAACCATTTGGCGCGTCTGCCTTTTGTGATTGTTTCTTTCGCCTTTTTTGTGTCAATTTCCTGCTTGATTTTCGCCATATTTAATTCCCTTTTTTCGTTCTTTTACAAAAATATAACTTCTGATTTTTAATTACAAGCAAAAAACTTTCTCGAAGTTTATAAATGCTGTAATTATTGCATTTAGCCGCCCAAAATTATGTCCTTACAAAGATTAAAAAAGCAACTTGTTTCATTGATGAAACATCTATAATAAGGTATAATAAAAAGCGTAGGAGAAGTAAAAATTATGAACGAAACATTGTTTGAAATGGAAGAACACGAAACGATTCAGAGCAAAAAAGGTATGATTTTGTCGCTGTTTAATTCCGGCACAAAGGAGATTGAAACGATTGCGGCAATTTCCGGCGCGAAGCCGAGTTATGTCGGTTCGGTTTTGCAGAAAGAAGGTTTGATTGACAACTATTTCGACCTTTACACTTCGACGGCGCATCCGATGAATGTTTATTCAAAACATTTTCAAGGCAAATTAGGCTTCAAAAATGTTTTCACGGCGCGTCAAAGTGTCCGAAATTTGGAGCAGTCTTATAGCTATTTTGCTAATCAGCAAGATCGTGCCGGACAGCATCACACGCTCGAAATGGCGTTGACGATGCTTGACCGCGCACGTTGGACGGGAAAACTCGAAGAAGCGGAAGTTTACCGGCGTTGGCTGGTTAATAAACTCAGTGCGCCTTTGGTGAAAGTCGGCGATTCGCAACAGTTGAAAGCGGTTGCGAAAGAAAATAAAAAAGAAACTGAACCGGAACAGGTTAAATTAAAACTCGCGGCTTAAATTTTTTTGAGATTTGTGTTTCACAGTTGAAACGCTTTTTTGTAAATAGTAAAATGTTGTTTCAAAATAAAATAAAAAGAGGGAATCAATGGCTTTAGAATTAGTAGAAAGTCCCGTGCGGCAAAACGGGTTGATCGTCGGGCAGGCAACGCTCGAAGACGTTTCAGCGGAACTGAGTTTGCGTCCGAAAAACTTATCTGAATACATCGGGCAGACGAAAATTGTCAATAATTTAAAGATATTTTTGAAAGCGGCTTTGCAGCGCGGCGAAGCGTTAGATCACGTTTTATTATTCGGACCTCCGGGACTCGGCAAAACGAGTTTAGCATTGGTTATCGCCAATGAACTCGGCGCGAATTTAAAAACTGTTCACGCGCCTTCGGTGGAAAAAAGCGGCGATTTGGCGGCGATTTTGACAAATTTGGAAGAAGGCGACGTGCTTTTTATTGACGAAATTCATCGCTTGAAACCGCAGATTGAAGAAATTCTTTATCCGGCGATGGAAGATTACAGTCTGGATCTGATGATCGGCGAAGGCGCGGCGGCGCGTTCAATCAAAATTGAACTGCCGAAATTTACCTTAGTCGGCGCGACGACTCGGGCGGGAATGGTTTCCGCACCTTTGCGCGGACGTTTCGGCATTGTCAATCATCTGGATTTTTATCCGAAAAAGGATTTGGAAATAATCATTCATCGTTCAGCGGAAATTTTAAGAGTCGAAATCGAAGCGACCGGTGCGGACGAACTCGCCCGCCGTTCGCGCGGAACGCCGCGCATCGCCAATCGTCTGCTGCGCCGTATCCGCGATTATGCGGAAGTTTTAGGCGACGGACGAATTACGGGAAAAATAACTCAGCGCGGGCTTGATGAAATGGAAGTTGACCGTTTCGGTTTGGACGAAGTTGATAGAAAATTGCTTCTTTCAATCATCGAAAAATTCGACGGCGGACCCGTCGGTGTCGGCACAATCGCCGCTTCGATCAGCGAAGACCGCGAATCTATCGAAGAAGTTATCGAACCTTATTTAATTCAAGTTGGATTTTTAAACCGCACACCGCGCGGACGAGTCGTCACCGATGCGGCTTACCGACATTTCGGTTTCGATCTGCCAATTGTCGAGCAAATTGCAATGACTGGTTAATGGATAGTTGATAATGGATAATGGATAATTAAGAAATTTAATTATCCATTATCCATTTTTCATTATCAATTATTTAAGCTGATTGCCTTCCGCGTCGAGATAAACAATCGAATCGCCCAAACCTTTTATTTCTTTCAGTTTCGGTTCAATCACTTTGCGGTCGCCGACAATCAAAATCGCCATTTTATCGGGCGTTAAGTATTTGTTGGCGACGCGATTTATATCATCTAAACTAACAGCATTGATGCACGTGATGTAATCGTTGAAATAAGTTTCCGGCAAATCGTAAGTTACGACGTTTCCGAGTTGCGAAGCGATTTGGTCAATCGTTTCAAAACCTGACGGAAAACGTCGAATCAGACTTTGTTTGTTGTAGTCTAACTCGGTTTGCGTAACGGGAATTTCTCCGCGTACGCCTTTAATTTCCTTCAAAAACTCAATGACGGATTCGGCTGTAATGGCGGTTTGCACAGGTGCAGATGCCGTAAAAGGACCTGTGCCGCGTCGGAACGCGAAGCCGGAACGTGCGCCGTAAGTGTAGCCTTTGTCTTCGCGCAGATTCATATTGATACGCGACGTGAATTGTCCGCCGAGCAGGGAATTCATCACTTGCAGCGGAAAATAATCGGGCGATTCGCGCGAAACGCCGATTTGACCGATGTTGATGACCGATTGCGCCGCGCCGGGTTTGTCAACGACATAAATCAGAGCTTTTTCCTGCATCGGCGCGTCGGGCAATGTCATTTGTGAAACTTCGCCTGCTTTCCAATCCTTGAACGAACTTTCGAGTTTCGGCTTCAAAGTTTTCAAATCCGCGTCGCCGACGACGATCAAAACAGCGTTGTTCGGACGATAAAAATTGTCGCGGAATTTCATCAATTCTTCGCGGTTAATCGCTTTCGCCGATTTTTCGCTCAGAGCCACACCGTAAGGATGAGTTGCGCCGTATAAAATTTTGTTATAGACGAGATTAGCAATCGCGTTCGGATTGTCGCGGCGTTGGAGCAGACCGACAAGAACTCGTTTGCGGTAAGTTTCGACTTCCTTTTCGGGAAATTCGGCGTTTAAAATCACGTCCGAATAAATATCCAACGCTTTGTCAAAGTTTTTTGTCAACGTCGCCATTCTGACGGTTGAAGCATCGTCGTTGCCGCCGGCAAAAAGCTGTGCGCCGATGGATTGAACTTCATTGGCAATTTCTTCAGCCGAGCGTTTTTTCGTTCCTTCGTCGAGCAGTCCGGCGGTAAAATCGCTGAGTCCGCTCAGATTCTGCGGATCGTTGGTCGAGCCGGTTTTGAAAACCATATTCATCGAAACAATTGGCAGTTCCGCTTGTTTGACGAGCCAAACTTCCAAACCGTTTGGTAATTTAGTTTTTTCGATGGTCGGCAAAGTGAATTTCGGATCGGCTTTCGGCGCGGGCTGTTTATACAGCGGATCGTCCTGCGCCATTTTGTCCGCCTTCATTTCGCCCGATTTTTCCATTTTATCCGAACCGGGTTTGGAAGTCGGTTTGTTTGACGGATCAGCCGTGACCGATTTCGCGCCTTTTGAACGCGGCATAATCGTCATTACGAGTTTTTTATCGGTCAGATACTGCTTCGCCACGCGCTGCACATCGGCGGACGTAACTTTGCGGTAACGGTCGAGATCGGCTTGAAAATAATCGGGTTTATTTAAGAAAGTTGCATAACTGTTCAATTGATTGGCTTTGCCGAGAACGGTTTGCAAGCCGAAAATTGACTGCGCTTCAATGCCGTTCAATGCGCGGTTCATTTCATCGGCGGTCGGCGGTTCGTTTTTAATTTTTTCAATGTTTGCGACGATTTCTTTTTCGATTTCGTCGGTCGTTTTGCCGGGCTTGGCGATTGACGAAATCTGAAATTGCCCGGCGATTTCGCGCGTCGCATTAAATGCGCCGATATTTTGGGAAAGTTGTTTGTCGTAGACCAAACTGCTTTGCAGACGCGAACCTCTGCCAGAGGACAAAATGCGTCCGAGCATATCGAGCGCGGCTTCGTCCGGCGTATATTGCGGAACTCCGTTCCAGACCATATAAAGTGCCGGAAGCTGAACGGAATCTTCCATTGAATAGCGAATTTCTTTTTCCAGTTTCGGCTGCGGCGGAGTCGGACGTTTGATGTCCGCGCCTTTCGGAATCGGTTCAAAATACTTTTTCACCAACGCTTCGGCTTCCTTCGGATCGAAATCGCCCGCAATCGTCAACGAAGTGTTGTTCGGCACATAATACTGCCGGAAAAACGCTTTCACGTCGTCCATCGAAGCGGCTGATAAATCTTCGAGCGAACCAATCGTCGTCCAATGATACGGATGATTTTCTGGATACATCAATTCGGCGATTTTTTCGCCCGCCGTGCCGTAGGGAACATTGTCATAACGCTGGCGGCGTTCGTTTTTCACAACATCGCGCTGGTTGTTGAGTTTGTCCATCGTCATCGCGTCCGGCAGATAACCCATTCGGTCGCTTTCAAGCCACAACGCGAGTTCTAAAAAATTCGACGGCACGACTTCGTAATAATTCGTGCGGTCGGAATTGGTCGAACCATTAATGTTCGCGCCGGCTTCCTGAAGCGGCGTAAAATATTCGCTGTCGTAATGTTTCGAGCCTTGAAACATCAAATGTTCAAAAAGATGGGCAAATCCGGTTTTCCCTTCGACTTCGTTTTTTGAACCGACGTGATACCAGAGATTAACGGCGACAATCGGTGTCGAATGATCTTCGTGCATAATCACGCGCAGACCGTTTTTCAGTGTTATTTCTTTGTATTTTATCGGCGGCAATTTTTCGCTTTTTTGAGCCGAAACCATTGATGTCATAATTAAAACAATGACGAACAGAAAGCAAATGTTCTCTTAAAATTCATCGCTAACTCCTTTATTTTTAAAGTGTGTGTAAAAATTTAGTTAATTTTATCCGATTGTAGATTTTGTTAATACGCAAGCCAGCCGCAAAAGGTTTTGAATGCTTGTAAGGTCTTGAAATTAAATGTTTTTGATTGTTTATTTTAACTTTTGCTTTTATGAATTTATGTTTCAAATATCTTTTTGCGAATGATTTTTCTTTTCGTCGAACTCGACGTTACAAGCTCCACGCATTCAGGTGGAAATACCGAGTTTCGGTAAAATCACAAGCTGCAAAAGCAGCCAAATGACGACAAATCCGATTATCAAATAAAGTTCATCCATTTTTAAAGCCTCATATTTTTAATTTTTTTCAATCGGTAAGTCGGCATCAATCCACGCGCTCGTGCCGCCCGTAACATTATAGATTTCCTTAAAACCGGCGTTTTCCAAAATGCTCGTTCCCATACTCGAACGATAACCGCCCTGACAAAGAACGTAAGTCGGCTTTTCTGAGTTTAGTTTGTCAATTTCATTCGCCAAATGGTTTAGCGGCAGATTTATCGTGCGCGGCGCGTGTCCGGCGCTGTGTTCGGCGGCGCGGCGCACGTCAATGAATTGAATTTCGCCGGATAAATTTTCATTAACTTTTTCAACTGAAACTTGTTCAATCGTCTTTCTTTCGCCCGTGAAAATTTTCATCAAAATAGAACCTTTGACCGTTTCGATTCCGACGCGAGCCAGACGCATAACCGCTTCGTCAATGTTTTCCTGACTTTCAGCGACAACTGCAATCGGAGTTCCGACTGTGATCAGCGTTCCCGCCCACGACGCGAATTGTCCGCCGAGTCCGATGTTAATTGCATTCGGAATATGTCCCGCGCCGAATTCCCCGACTGCGCGAACGTCTAAAATCACGCCATCAAAATTTGCGATTTCTTCGCTCGTCAACTGTTTCGGTTTCGGCAAATCCTCCAACGCCGGCGAACCTTGCAGGTTTTTCGCCGCGCTTTTCGGGAAATATGCGGGAACTTCCGGCTGATCAGCCGCAACGATTTTTACAAATTCCTCTTTCGACATCGGCTGTAAAGCGTAATTAGATTTTCTTTGATTGCCGAGCGTTGACCAAGTTTCTTTCGACAAAGATTTTCCGCACAAACTGCCCGCGCCGTGCGCCGGATAAACTTCGGTTTCATCCGGCAGAGGCAATAATTTTTCGTGAATCGAATCGTAAAGCATCGCGCCCATTTCTTCGGCGGTAAAACCCTCTGAGCCGATCAAATCAGGTCGCCCGACATCGCCGATGAACAGCGTATCGCCCGTGAAAATTTTGACAGGCGCGGCGGCGTTTTCCGTATCTTCGGCGAGAATCGTAATTCCTTCGGGCGTGTGTCCGGGCGTTTCGAGAAATTTGAGATTGACTTTTCCAATTGTCAATTCGTCGCCGTCGCTGACTTTGTGTGTCGGAAATTCTGTTTTTGCGTGCCTCCCGTAAATAATTTTCGCGCCGGTTTTTTGCGCCAGTTCGATATGTCCGCTGACAAAATCGGCGTGTGAATGCGTTTCGATGATGTATTTGATTTTTTGATCGTTCGCCTCTGCTTCATCAATATATTGCTGAACATCGCGCTGCGGATCAATAATTACCGCTTCTTTTTCCGAACCCAAATAATAAGAAGCGTGCGACAGACACCCAAGATAGAATTGTTTGAATTGCATAGGTTTGTCCTCCCAAAAATGCTCCGTAATTTTTGTCAGCAGAAAAACGCCAACGATCAACATCAATACTGTGAATATTATCATTAAAGTTGCCGCTGACAAAAGTTTCGTCAAACAACGGAGAGATAAACGTAGCGAATTTGGTCGCTGTCACCGATGCCGGACAAGCGAATATTTCGAAACATCTCGGCATTTTGCTTGATACGGGCATTGTTTCGCGCCGGGAAGAAGATTTGAACTCAAATTATTGAGTTTTGGACGAAGCTATTTTTGAGTTGCGCGAACTGGTTTGTTCGCGCTTGAAGTTTTATTTTGAAACAAAGTAAAATGCTCTGATGGGAACCTTTTAACATTAGATTTTTAAGAAATTGTTTGAAAACACAAATCCTCGCCGCACATTGTCGAACTTTATCGGTATTATTCAAATATTTTTAAAATCACAGGCGAATAGCTTTCTCTAATTCAGGTAATTATCTGTTTAATTGTCAAAGACATCCAATTGCATACAAAATTTGTTGACACTACACTAAACTTTCGCTATATTTAGCCAATCAATTTGTATTATTTGATGTGCTTTATCTTTTTGAAACAATAATTTACTTTAAACAGTTTTTCCTACAAAATGATAGTTAAAATGTCATTTGATTAACTGCTTTTTTCATTTGTTTAGTCGAAAATTTCGTTTATTTATCCGATGATATTTTTATTTCTCGGACAATTTTTAATAAAGCAACATCAGATTTTCCCTTTGCAGATAAAGCTGAGAGTTTGATTTATGTTACATAATATAATGCGCCTCTTGCTTATTGAGCATTTTATTTTTCTTGCATATTCTGAATTAGAGTATGCGAATGAAACTAATTTTACTTGTGAATTGTTTGAAAAGTTTGCTGCCGAATTTCGGTTTGCCAATTACTTAACCGGGTGTTAAAAGGATTTGTCTAAATCGGTTAATTTCATCCTGAAATTAGTTCAAAGTTGCCGGCGATTTTTTCAGGCGGCGTTATAGCTAAACTGCTTTTCAAATATTGTGGCAAAAATTAAAAACAACTTTCTTTTCGACTGACTTGTCGCTCTTTTGCGCCTTTCAAATTAAAAGGCAATTTTAACTTAGGAGACTTAACCAATGAAAAACAATAAAAAAAACATCCCTTCAAAAAAACGAAGTAATCGAAGATTACTTTTCCAGCCATCCGGGTTGGGTGCCGTATTTGCAATTTCCGTACTTGCATTTTCTCTGCTCATCACACTGTTCGGAACATTCTTTGGCGACACCGTAAAGGCAAAGACATTTGAGCCGACGAATGAGAGTTTGGCATTTGCGTCATCGGATTTATCAGTAACCATTACAGATTCACCCGATCCGCTTCCGCCCGGAAGCAACATTAGATATTCCGTCGAGATAACCAACAGCGGACCTGATTTTGCAACCGGCGTAACGGTGTCAATTCCCATTCCGGCTAATACGACGTTTGTTTCATTAGCCCAAACATCAAAATTTACATTTAACTGCACAACCCCGGCGGTCGGCGGAACAGGCAATGTAGTCTGCACCACGCCGACACTTATAACAGGAACGGTACAATTGATATTAACCGTCAATGTCAATGCCAGCACCCCGAGCGGCACGGTAGTTACAGGCAGCGTGTCTGTATCTTCAACATCAACCGATCCGATTCCGGGAAATAATACGGCGACGACAACGACCACTGTTTCGGGATCACCGACACCGACAATTACCCCGACAGTTTCACCGACACCGGTTGGTTCACCGACACCGACACCGACAGTTACACCGAATATTTCACCGACACCGACACCGAGGGCGGATTTATCGGTATCTATCTCGGATTCACCCGATCCGGTGAATGCCGGCAGTAACCTTAGTTACTCGATCTTTTTAACTAACAATGGACCTAGTTTTGCAACTAACGTAGTTCTTACAATTCCTATTCCGGCTAATACGACGTTTGTTTCATTATCATCGGCAGCTAAATTTGGATTTAACTGCACGACTCCGGCAGTCGGCGGAACAGGCAATATAGTTTGCACTGCACCGACATTTATAACAGGAGCAACAGTTTTAACATTAACAGTTAATGTTAACGCCGGAACATCGAACGGCACAATCATAACGGGCAGCGTATCAGTTTCGGCGTTAACGGTTGATCCGGTTCCGGGAAATAATACGGCAACAACGACAACTACCGTTGTCGGCGGTAGCGGCGGAACGCCAACACCGACACCGACACCTGCCAGAAATGCCGCGCTTAATTTGTTGGATTTCACCGGCGATGCGCGTGCCGATTATGTTGTTTTCCGTCCGAGTAACAATTTCTGGTATATCAATCCATCGTCGGCAGCGAACAATCTGATGTTCACCGGACAAGCGTTCGGCAACGCCGCCACCGATGTTTTGACACCGGGCG
>JBDTSO010000031.1:0-13722 GCA_039931085.1 Acidobacteriota bacterium
TTTGCGAAACGATCCACAAATCAGCGTTCGATTTATCAACAATATCGGTCGAAGCAGCGATAAAACCCTGAAAAATTCCAAGCTGCACCGCCGTCAAAATTACCGAAAATACAATGCCCGTCAGCGTGACGGCAAACCGCACTTTTTCGTGAAACAAATTTTTTAATGCCAGAGAAGCCATAATTCGATTTTGGATTTTAGATTTTGGATTTTAGATTTTGGATTTTGGATTTACTCTCATTACTTTACAATTCATATAAAATTAACACCGTTAAGCATCGGCGCAAAAAAATTTAAGTTTTTATCCCGTCGAAAATCATATCAATCGAACCTTCAATCAAAGTATCTTTTTCAACAAACGGAAAATCTTTATGCGAATTCAAAAGCGAAACGATGCCGTGTCCCATCGCCCAAATTAGTTGGCTGACGACGGCAACATCATTTTGTTTTATCTGTCCGGCTTCCATACTTTTAGCGACTTGCAGTGACAAATTTTCAAATGCTTTCTGTCCCATCGAACCTTCAAAAGGAAGTCCGCTTTCGCCCAAAAATTCCATAATCGGGTTGGTGAAAGTTACCTCGTAATGATTCGGATATTTCAAACCGAATTCGACATAAGCCTGCATTGATTTTTTCAAACTGACAATCGGTTCGTCGGCTTTATCCTCGATTTTCTGCCAATCTTTGATTAAATTGGCAAAAGTTTCTTCGCAGATTTGATTTAACAGATCGTTTTTGTCCTTGAAATAAAGATAAATCGTCGTCGGACTGTATTCAATTTTGTCGGCAATTTTCCGCATCGAAACGCTTTCGTAGCCATCTTTCGCAAAAAGTTCACTTGCCGCGTCCAGAATTTTCTGCTGCAAATCTTCCTGTTCTCTCTCTTTGCGTTCTTTAATTCCCATAGATAACACTCAAAATATACTTAACGGTGTTAAGTTATCAAAACAAAAAAACTCTGTCAAGCTAATTTTTTGCTGACAGAGTTTTTTGTCGTAAATTTAAGCCGATTGCTCAATTTTTGACTCATCACTTATCACTCATCACGAATCTCTCATTGCTTACTAAACAGCGAACTCGTTGCCGTTGTAAATTTCCGTCTGATGCCGCCGAACGTGCGCGATGAAAAATCATTAATACGCCCGAAAACGCGCCACTGCGTAACGTCGTCGAACAGTGAATAAAAAACCGGCACAGCGAGCAAAGTCAGCAACAAACAAAGCGTTTGACCGCCGACGACGAGAACGCCGACCGAACGATTTGTTCCCGCGCCCGCGCCGGTTGAAATAATCAGCGGAATCATTCCGGCGACAAGCGCAATCGTTGTCATCAAAATCGGACGCAAGCGATCACGATTTGCCTGAATAATTGCGTCGTAGCGCGTCATTCCTTTTTCTCTAAGTTGATTTGTATGGTCAATCTGCAAAATCGCGTTCTTTTTGACAACACCGAATAAAAGCAATAAACCCAAGCCAGAAAAGATGTTAATGGTTTGTCCGGCGATTAAAATTGACAAAATCCCGAACGGAATCGAAAGCGGCAAGGTCAGCAAAATCGTGATCGGATGGATGAACGATTCAAACTGCGCCGCCAGCACGATATACATAAAAATAAACGACAAAACGACGGCGAGCAGAAAGTAAAATCCGGCTTTGCCAAGTTCTTTTGACTGCCCGACGTAACCTGTCGTATAACCTTCAGGTAGATTTAATTCTTTGATAATTTTCGACAATTCGGCTTGGATATTTGTCGCCGAACCGCCCGGTTTGGTGTTTGCCAAAATCGTAACCTGACGCTGACGATTGATGCGGTCAATTGCGCTCGGACCCGTTCCATCTTTGGTTTTGACAACTTGGTCAAGCGTTACCGTGCCGAGTTTGGTTGACGGGACAATCATTTTGTCCAAGCCTTCAATGTCGCTGCGGTATGAATTTATTGCCCGCACACGAACTTCATACTGCTCAGTTCCGGCGTTAAAAGTCGTCGCTTCCTGTCCGGCGACCAAAATATTCAAAGCCTGCGAAATATCGCCGACACGCACACCCAGATCAGCCGCTCGAACGCGGTCAACGACAAGCTGCACTTCCGGTTTGCCGCTGATCAAAGTCGAATCAACGTCCACCGCGTCGGGAACTTGTTTTAATCTTTCAACAATTTTTGCCGAAATTTCTTCGAGTTTTTTCAAATCCGGTCCGCCAACCATAAACTGTACATTGGCATTGCGAAAACCGCCGCCCGAAAACGCCGCGACTTGCTGAACCGCCGTTCGTAGTTGTTCGGGATGATATTCCGGCTTTTGCAAAAGATTTCGCGCATCAACCATCATCTCTTCCTGCGATTTCGGACGATCAGCGATGTCCGTAAGTTTGACGTAAATCGTCCCGCTGTTGACAACTTGCTGCTGTCCGCCGCCAACCGTTATCAGCGTATGCGAAACACCCGACATTTTGCGGATGTCGGTAGCGATGCGTTCCAAAAGCACCGACGACGCTTGCAGCGAATAACCTTCGGGCGCACGAACCGAAACTTCAAACTGCGATTGATCGTCCACCGGCAAAAAGTTTTTCCCGACAAACATAAACAACGGAATAATGCTCAAAAAAACCAACGCGCACAGAAGCACAATCAACCAGCGATGCGCCATCGAAAATTTCAAAAACGTCGTGTAAGTTCCGTCAATTATTCGGTAAAACCACGAATCTTTTGAATTGTCCTTTGTCTTTTGTCCTTTGTCCTTTGCTAATTCTTCGTCCGTCATCAACATTCCGTCGCCGTGAATTTCGAGTTCTTCCGACTTTGGACTTTGGGCTTTGGACTTTGGACTCTTAATCAGCCTCGCTGCGAGCATCGGCGTTAAAGTGAATGAAACAATCAAGGATACGGCGACGGCGAATGAAGCAGTCAAACCGAATGACGACATAAAACGACCGACGATTCCGCCCATAAAACCGATTGGCACAAAAACCGCCATCAGCGAAAGCGTCGTCGCCAGAACCGCCAGACCGATTTCGCGCGTCCCTTCAATCGCCGCTTGATACGGCGACATTCCTTTTTCTTCGACGTAGCGGTAAATATTTTCAAGCACGACGATCGCGTCGTCAATGACGATGCCGACCATCAGCGTCAGCGAAAGCATCGTAATCGAATTGAGCGTGTAACCCATCGCATACATCAGCCCGAAAGTCGAAATAATTGAAGTCGGAATGGCGAGCGCGGCGATAAAAGTTGTGCGGAAATTCCACAAAAATAGAAATACCACAACGACGGCGAGAAATCCGCCGACGATCAGATGTTCTTCAATCGCGTTTAAGGAATTTTCAATAAAAATCGAGTTGTCGCCGATGATCTGCACCTGAAAATTCGGCGGCAAACCCGGCTGAAGTTCTTTTAAAGTTTCCTTAACCTGCTGTGCGACGGCGACCGTGTTTTGCCCGGATTGTTTTGAAACGATGAGAGTTACGGCGGGTTGACCGTCGAGCAGCGACGATGTGCGAACTTCTTCCGCGCCGTCTTCAACGTAGCCGATGTCCTTGATCTTAACTTGATAAGTTCCGCGCGTCGCCACGACCACTTCGGCGAAATTTTGCGGGTCTTTTATTTTTCCGAGCGTTCGAATATTGACTTCGCGGGCGCCTTCGTCCACGCGCCCGCCGGGAAATTCCTGATTCTGCACTCGCAATGCGTTGGAAACCTCAACCGGCGTAATGTTATATGAACGCATCTTGTCAGGATTCACCCAAATATTTATCTGCCGTTCACGCCCGCCGATAATCGTTACCTGTCCGACACCGCTGACCGATTCGATGCGTTGTTTGATTTTAATTTTCGCCGTTTCCGTTACGTCCGTCAGCGAAGTCGGCGCGGAAACGACAATTCGCAAAACTGGCGCGGCATCCGAATCAAGTTTCTGTACAGTCGGCTGTTTGGCGGTTTCCGGCAAATCCGGGATAACCGTCTGCACACGATTTTCGACTTCCTGCGCCGCCACGTTGACATCTTTTTCCAGAATAAACTGCACGAAAACCTGCGAAATTCCTTCAATCGAAGTCGAACGCAGTTCGTCAATTCCGCTGACTGTATTGACCGCTTCTTCAATTTTGTCAGTAACTTCAGTTTCGATTTCCTGCGGCGACGAACCCGGATTAACAACCGTGATAGTTACCGTCGGAAAATCAATCTTAGGAAAAAGGTCAACGCCTAAACTAAAAAACGAAAACACGCCGACCACGACGAGCGACAAAATCAACATCGTCGCAAATACCGGACGTTTTACACAAATTTCTGCCAGCCACTGCATAAAAACCTCTTAAAATTCTAGTTCTGTTGGCGAACGATTACGCCATCGCCCAATTTTTCTACATTATTTGTTGCCACAGTTTCGCCTTCTTTAATGCCTTGTTTGATTTCGATCAAATTATTTTCAAGCAATCCTAATTGAACTTGATGTTCCTGTGCCACACCGTCTTTGATGACAAATACTTTGTTACTTTCCCCGTCGGTTCTGACCGCTGAAGCCGGAATCATTACCGCCGGTTCGGGTTTTGACTGTGTAACTCTGACGGTCGCAAATTGTCCGGGTTTTAATGATCCGCCGCCATTTTCGATTTCCGCTTCAACCGTCAAAACGCGCGAGGTGGCGTTGATGTTCGGCGCGACGCGCACGACTGTTCCGGCAAAGTTTCTGTCTGGATACGCGCTGACCTGCGCCGAAACGCTTTGTCCGACGGAAATTTTGCCGATTGATTGTTCGGGAACGTCAATTTTCAAACGCAAAACCGACGTTCGCAAAATCGTCGCAACTTTCTGATTGGTTGAAACAAATTCGCCGACATCGGCAACTCTTTCCGAAACAAATCCGCTGATCGGAGCGAAAATAACCGCGTCGGCAATCGCTTTTTTCGCCGTTTGCGTTTGCGTCCGCGCCGCGTCTGCCGCCGCCTGTGCCGTTTTGACCGCCGATTGCGCCGTGTCAACTTGCGACTGCGCGACGCGAATCGCCGAAAATCTTTGATTCGCGCCGTTCAACGCCGCTTGATACTGCGAAGCCGCTTGATCGCGCTGTGCTTTTCGCTGGTCGTAAATCGTTTTCGCAATGTCGCCCGTTTCCACCAATCTTTCGGCGCGTTTCAATTCCGTTTCTGCTAAATCAAGCGCGACTTTCGCCGTTTTGACTTCCGCCACCTGATTGATGTCAAAAGTTCCGCCGTCTTGCAAACCAAGTTGCGATTGGACTTGACGCACATTTGCTTTGGCTTGTTCAACCTGCGATTTTGCCTGATTAACATTCGATTCCGCTTGCTGAACCTGCGCGTTCGCCTGTTCAAGTTTAATTCTCGCGTCGCGGTCATCAAGTTGAACCAAAACCGAACCTTTCTGCACATAACTGCCAATATCGAAATTAACCTGCACGATTTTTCCGCCGACCGTCGGCGCAACGTCGGTTTGCGCGTCACTCGCCAAAGTTCCCGTCGCTTCAAAATACGTCGGAATATTCTGCACAACCGCCTGCGTCGTCGTTACGTCAACAATTGCCGGCGCATTATTCGCGTTAGAATTATTGGCATTTTCCGCCTTGGAACTGCTGCAAGCATTCAGCATCAAACCGACAGCTATTATTAATATAAAAACGGTTAGTTTATTAAAATAAATTTTATTCATTTTCCTGCTTTTTGATTCCCCGTAATAAAATTTCGGTAAATTCCCGCGCCGCGTCCTCATTGGAAATTTTTAGTAATTTTTGTTCACTGTCCCACAAAATATTATTGAGCGAATGGTGAATAAACATTCCGATAAACGCCCGCACGACAACACGGGGTTCGATCTCACGAAACGCGCCGTCGGCTTGTCTTTGCCGGATATATTCACCGAGACGATCATAAATGTGCGTGATAAAATTTTCAAAAAATCCGCGTGCCAGTTCGTGACCTTCGAGTGCCGAATGAAGCATCAGACGCAAAAAATCGCTGTCTTCCTTGTGTTTGTTCAGCGCGTTCAAAGCCATTCCGTAAAACACGCCAAAATCATCTTTTTGCTCGATTTTGTCAGCGATTTTCGCAAACGGATTGTCGAGTCCGTGATTACACGCTTTATTATCTAAAATCGCTGCATAAAGTTCATCTTTGTTGGCGAAATGTTTAAAAACCGTTGCTTCCGAAACACCTGCCGAATTGGCTATTTCCCGCGTCGTCGTGCCGCTGAACCCGCGATTTGAAAACAGCCGCATTGCAATTTCACAAATCTGCTCGCGGCGTTCGTCGCCCGCCATTCGTGTTGTTGTTTCCGTCTTAATTTCCAATCTTTACTCCGTATTTTATCTAATAAGTAAGCACTTACTCACTTTCTCATTTGTGATAATTATTTGTCAAGTTCACAGGTGCGAACTTTTTATCAAAAAATCCGTATGAACTTTTTGAAACAAAATGGCATCAAAGCCGAAACCGACGAGTTGATTTTTAACTTCTGGTTAATTTAAATTTTAAAAGGGAGATATGGAAATGACGGAAACAAGTAACGATCAGGGTTTAGTGAAAAAGGAAATGCCGAACGGCGAGGACAAAACAGCTAATCAATATATGGATGATTTTAAAGGACAGGCGCAGGAATATCAGCAAAAATTGCAGGATGCGGCAGTCAAAGCAAAGGATTTTGCCAATGAGAAAATTTCGCAAGCCAGCGATAAATTCAAGGAATTGCAACAAAAAGACCCGCAGGAATTAGTTGACAACGCAAAAGATTATGCGCGTCAAAAACCCGGACAGGCGTTGCTTATTTCAGCAGCGGCAGGATTGGTTCTCGGCTTGCTTTTGCGCGGCGGAAAAAGATAATTGTTTTCACAATTTAAACAGGAAAGGCAATTCAAATATTTGAATTGCCTTTCCTGTTTAAATTGTGAAAACAATTATCTTTTTCCGCCGCGCAAAAGCAAGCCGAGAACCAATCCTGCCGCTGCTGAAATAAGCAACGCCTGTCCGGGTTTTTGACGCGCATAATCTTTTGCGTTGTCAACTAATTCCTGCGGGTCTTTTTGTTGCAATTCCTTGAATTTATCGCTGGCTTGCGAAATTTTCTCATTGGCAAAATCCTTTGCTTTGACTGCCGCATCCTGCAATTTTTGCTGATATTCCTGCGCCTGTCCTTTAAAATCATCCATATATTGATTAGCTGTTTTGTCCTCGCCGTTCGGCATTTCCTTTTTCACTAAACCCTGATCGTTACTTGTTTCCGTCATTTCCATATCTCCCTTTTAAAATTTAAATTAACCAGAAGTTAAAAATCAACTCGTCGGTTTCGGCTTTGATGCCATTTTGTTTCAAAAAGTTCATACGGATTTTTTGATAAAAAGTTCGCACCTGTGAACTTGACAAATAATTATCACAAATGAGAAAGTGAGTAAGTGCTTACTTATTAGATAAAATACGGAGTAAAGATTGGAAATTAAGACGGAAACAACAACACGAATGGCGGGCGACGAACGCCGCGAGCAGATTTGTGAAATTGCAATGCGGCTGTTTTCAAATCGCGGGTTCAGCGGCACGACGACGCGGGAAATAGCCAATTCGGCAGGTGTTTCGGAAGCAACGGTTTTTAAACATTTCGCCAACAAAGATGAACTTTATGCAGCGATTTTAGATAATAAAGCGTGTAATCACGGACTCGACAATCCGTTTGCGAAAATCGCTGACAAAATCGAGCAAAAAGATGATTTTGGCGTGTTTTACGGAATGGCTTTGAACGCGCTGAACAAACACAAGGAAGACAGCGATTTTTTGCGTCTGATGCTTCATTCGGCACTCGAAGGTCACGAACTGGCACGCGGATTTTTTGAAAATTTTATCACGCACATTTATGATCGTCTCGGTGAATATATCCGGCAAAGACAAGCCGACGGCGCGTTTCGTGAGATCGAACCCCGTGTTGTCGTGCGGGCGTTTATCGGAATGTTTATTCACCATTCGCTCAATAATATTTTGTGGGACAGTGAACAAAAATTACTAAAAATTTCCAATGAGGACGCGGCGCGGGAATTTACCGAAATTTTATTACGGGGAATCAAAAAGCAGGAAAATGAATAAAATTTATTTTAATAAACTAACCGTTTTTATATTAATAATAGCTGTCGGTTTGATGCTGAATGCTTGCAGCAGTTCCAAGGCGGAAAATGCCAATAATTCTAACGCGAATAATGCGCCGGCAATTGTTGACGTAACGACGACGCAGGCGGTTGTGCAGAATATTCCGACGTATTTTGAAGCGACGGGAACTTTGGCGAGTGACGCGCAAACCGACGTTGCGCCGACGGTCGGCGGAAAAATCGTGCAGGTTAATTTCGATATTGGCAGTTATGTGCAGAAAGGTTCGGTTTTGGTTCAACTTGATGACCGCGACGCGAGAATTAAACTTGAACAGGCGAACGCGCAGGTTCAGCAAGCGGAATCGAATGTTAATCAGGCAAAATCGCAGGTTGAACAAGCCAAAGCAAATGTGCGTCAAGTCCAATCGCAACTTGGTTTGCAAGACGGCGGAACTTTTGACATCAATCAGGTGGCGGAAGTCAAAACGGCGAAAGTCGCGCTTGATTTAGCAGAAACGGAATTGAAACGCGCCGAAAGATTGGTGGAAACGGGCGACATTGCGAAAACGATTTACGACCAGCGAAAAGCACAGCGCGATCAAGCGGCTTCGCAGTATCAAGCGGCGTTGAACGGCGCGAATCAAAGATTTTCGGCGATTCGCGTCGCGCAGTCGCAAGTTGACACGGCGCAATCGGCGGTCAAAACGGCACAGGCGGCGGCAGACGCGGCGCGGACGCAAACGCAAACGGCGAAAAAAGCGATTGCCGACGCGGTTATTTTCGCTCCGATCAGCGGATTTGTTTCGGAAAGAGTTGCCGATGTCGGCGAATTTGTTTCAACCAATCAGAAAGTTGCGACGATTTTGCGAACGTCGGTTTTGCGTTTGAAAATTGACGTTCCCGAACAATCAATCGGCAAAATTTCCGTCGGACAAAGCGTTTCGGCGCAGGTCAGCGCGTATCCAGACAGAAACTTTGCCGGAACAGTCGTGCGCGTCGCGCCGAACATCAACGCCACCTCGCGCGTTTTGACGGTTGAAGCGGAAATCGAAAATGGCGGCGGATCATTAAAACCCGGACAATTTGCGACCGTCAGAGTTACACAGTCAAAACCCGAACCGGCGGTAATGATTCCGGCTTCAGCGGTCAGAACCGACGGGGAAAGTAACAAAGTATTTGTCATCAAAGACGGTGTGGCACAGGAACATCAAGTTCAATTAGGATTGCTTGAAAATAATTTGATCGAAATCAAACAAGGCATTAAAGAAGGCGAAACTGTGGCAACAAATAATGTAGAAAAATTGGGCGATGGCGTAATCGTTCGCCAACAGAACTAGAATTTTAAGAGGTTTTTATGCAGTGGCTGGCAGAAATTTGTGTAAAACGTCCGGTATTTGCGACGATGTTGATTTTGTCGCTCGTCGTGGTCGGCGTGTTTTCGTTTTTTAGTTTAGGCGTTGACCTTTTTCCTAAGATTGATTTTCCGACGGTAACTATCACGGTTGTTAATCCGGGTTCGTCGCCGCAGGAAATCGAAACTGAAGTTACTGACAAAATTGAAGAAGCGGTCAATACAGTCAGCGGAATTGACGAACTGCGTTCGACTTCGATTGAAGGAATTTCGCAGGTTTTCGTGCAGTTTATTCTGGAAAAAGATGTCAACGTGGCGGCGCAGGAAGTCGAAAATCGTGTGCAGACGGTTATCCCGGATTTGCCGGAAACCGCCAAACAGCCGACTGTACAGAAACTTGATTCGGATGCCGCGCCAGTTTTGCGAATTGTCGTTTCCGCGCCGACTTCGCTGACGGACGTAACGGAAACGGCGAAAATTAAAATCAAACAACGCATCGAATCGGTCAGCGGTGTCGGACAGGTAACGATTATCGGCGGGCGTGAACGGCAGATAAATATTTGGGTGAATCCTGACAAGATGCGTTCATATAACATTACGCCGGTTGAGGTTTCCAACGCATTGCGAGTGCAGAATCAGGAATTTCCCGGCGGGCGCGTGGACGAAGGCGCCCGCGAAGTCAATATTCGAACGCTCGGAAAAATAAAAGACCCGCAAAATTTCGCCGAAGTGGTCGTGGCGACGCGCGGAACTTATCAAGTTAAGATCAAGGACATCGGCTACGTTGAAGACGGCGCGGAAGAAGTTCGCACATCGTCGCTGCTCGACGGTCAACCCGCCGTAACTCTCATCGTTTCAAAACAATCCGGGCAAAACACGGTCGCCGTCGCACAGCAGGTTAAGGAAACTTTAAAAGAACTTCAGCCGGGTTTGCCGCCGAATTTTCAGGTGCAGATCATCGGCGACAACTCGATTTTTATTGAAAATTCCTTAAACGCGATTGAAGAACATCTGATCGTCGGCGGATTTCTCGCCGTCGTTGTGGTATTTCTATTTTTGTGGAATTTCCGCACAACTTTTATCGCCGCGCTCGCCATTCCGACTTCAATTATTTCGACTTTCGGGCTGATGTATGCGATGGGTTACACGCTCAATTCGATTACGATGCTTTCGCTGACGCTGATGGTCGGCATCGTCATTGACGACGCGATCGTCGTGCTTGAAAATATTTACCGCTACGTCGAAGAAAAAGGAATGTCGCCGTATCAAGCGGCGATTGAAGGGACGCGCGAAATCGGTCTGGCGGTTCTGGCGACGACGCTTTCGCTGATGGCGGTTTTTGTGCCAATCGGTTTTATGGGCGGAATCGTCGGTCGTTTTATGTCGTCATTCGGTTTGACTGCTTCATTCGCCGTCGCCGTATCCTTGATTGTTTCATTCACTTTAACGCCGATGCTCGCAGCGAGGCTGATTAAGAGTCCAAAGTCCAAAGCCCAAAGTCCAAAGTCGGAAGAACTCGAAATTCACGGCGACGGAATGTTGATGACGGACGAAGAATTAGCAAAGGACAAAGGACAAAAGACAAAGGACAATTCAAAAGATTCGTGGTTTTACCGAATAATTGACGGAACTTACACGACGTTTTTGAAATTTTCGATGGCGCATCGCTGGTTGATTGTGCTTCTGTGCGCGTTGGTTTTTTTGAGCATTATTCCGTTGTTTATGTTTGTCGGGAAAAACTTTTTGCCGGTGGACGATCAATCGCAGTTTGAAGTTTCGGTTCGTGCGCCCGAAGGTTATTCGCTGCAAGCGTCGTCGGTGCTTTTGGAACGCATCGCTACCGACATCCGCAAAATGTCGGGTGTTTCGCATACGCTGATAACGGTTGGCGGCGGACAGCAGCAAGTTGTCAACAGCGGGACGATTTACGTCAAACTTACGGACATCGCTGATCGTCCGAAATCGCAGGAAGAGATGATGGTTGATGCGCGAAATCTTTTGCAAAAGCCGGAATATCATCCCGAACAACTACGAACGGCGGTTCAGCAAGTCGCGGCGTTTTCGGGCGGCGGTTTTCGCAATGCCAATGTACAGTTTATGGTTGGCGGACCGGATTTGAAAAAACTCGAAGAAATTTCGGCAAAAATTGTTGAAAGATTAAAACAAGTTCCCGACGCGGTGGACGTTGATTCGACTTTGATCAGCGGCAAACCGGAAGTGCAGCTTGTCGTTGACCGCGTTCGAGCGGCTGATCTGGGTGTGCGTGTCGGCGATATTTCGCAGGCTTTGAATATTTTGGTCGCCGGACAGGAAGCGACGACTTTTAACGCCGGAACTGAGCAGTATGAAGTTCGTGTGCGGGCAATAAATTCATACCGCAGCGACATTGAAGGCTTGGACAAAATGATTGTCCCGTCAACCAAACTCGGCACGGTAACGCTTGACCAAGTTGTCAAAACCAAAGATGGAACGGGTCCGAGCGCAATTGACCGCATCAATCGTCAGCGTCAGGTTACGATTTTGGCAAACACCAAACCGGGCGGTTCGGCGACAAATATCCAAGCCGAATTGTCGAAAATTATCAAAGAATTAAATCTACCTGAAGGTTATACGACAGGTTACGTCGGGCAGTCAAAAGAACTTGGCAAAGCCGGATTTTACTTTCTGCTCGCCGTCGTTTTGTCGTTTATTTTTATGTATATCGTGCTGGCGGCGCAGTTTGAATCGTTCATCCATCCGATCACGATTTTGCTGACCTTGCCGCTTTCGATTCCGTTCGGGATTTTGTCAATTTTAATCGCCGGACAAACCATTAACATCTTTTCTGGCTTGGGTTTATTGCTTTTATTCGGTGTTGTCAAAAAGAACGCGATTTTGCAGATTGACCATACAAATCAACTTAGAGAAAAAGGAATGACGCGCTACGACGCAATTATTCAGGCAAATCGTGATCGCTTGCGTCCGATTTTGATGACAACGATTGCGCTTGTCGCCGGAATGATTCCGCTGATTATTTCAACCGGCGCGGGCGCGGGAACAAATCGTTCGGTCGGCGTTCTCGTCGTCGGCGGTCAAACGCTTTGTTTGTTGCTGACTTTGCTCGCTGTGCCGGTTTTTTATTCACTGTTCGACGACGTTACGCAGTGGCGCGTTTTCGGGCGTATTAATGATTTTTCATCGCGCACGTTCGGCGGCATCAGACGGAAATTTACAACGGCAACGAGTTCGCTGTTTAGTAAGCAATGAGAGATTCGTGATGAGTGATAAGTGATGAGTCAAAAATTGAGCAATCGGCTTAAATTTACGACAAAAAACTCTGTCAGCAAAAAATTAGCTTGACAGAGTTTTTTTGTTTTGATAACTTAACACCGTTAAGTATATTTTGAGTGTTATCTATGGGAATTAAAGAACGCAAAGAGAGAGAACAGGAAGATTTGCAGCAGAAAATTCTGGACGCGGCAAGTGAACTTTTTGCGAAAGATGGCTACGAAAGCGTTTCGATGCGGAAAATTGCCGACAAAATTGAATACAGTCCGACGACGATTTATCTTTATTTCAAGGACAAAAACGATCTGTTAAATCAAATCTGCGAAGAAACTTTTGCCAATTTAATCAAAGATTGGCAGAAAATCGAGGATAAAGCCGACGAACCGATTGTCAGTTTGAAAAAATCAATGCAGGCTTATGTCGAATTCGGTTTGAAATATCCGAATCATTACGAGGTAACTTTCACCAACCCGATTATGGAATTTTTGGGCGAAAGCGGACTTCCTTTTGAAGGTTCGATGGGACAGAAAGCATTTGAAAATTTGTCACTGCAAGTCGCTAAAAGTATGGAAGCCGGACAGATAAAACAAAATGATGTTGCCGTCGTCAGCCAACTAATTTGGGCGATGGGACACGGCATCGTTTCGCTTTTGAATTCGCATAAAGATTTTCCGTTTGTTGAAAAAGATACTTTGATTGAAGGTTCGATTGATATGATTTTCGACGGGATAAAAACTTAAATTTTTTTGCGCCGATGCTTAACGGTGTTAATTTTATATGAATTGTAAAGTAATGAGAGTAAATCCAAAATCCAAAATCTAAAATCCAAAATCTAAAATCCAAAATCGAATTATGGCTTCTCTGGCATTAAAAAATTTGTTTCACGAAAAAGTGCGGTTTGCCGTCACGCTGACGGGCATTGTATTTTCGGTAATTTTGACGGCGGTGCAGCTTGGAATTTTTCAGGGTTTTATCGCTGCTTCGACCGATATTGTTGATAAATCGAACGCTGATTTGTGGATCGTTTCGCAAA
>JBDTSO010000032.1:0-13536 GCA_039931085.1 Acidobacteriota bacterium
CGCAGGTCAAACCGAAACGCCGCAAAGCCGTAAAACTTTTGCCGCCGGAATTTCATCAGCCTAACAACAAATCTTTATCGGAAGCGCAGCAAAAAATTATTGACGTTTTGCTCGAAGAAAACGGCGAAGTTATTTTTACAGATTTGATTGAAAAAGCCGATGTCGGCGCGTCTTCGATCAATACGCTGGCAAAACGCGGTATTTTGGAACTTTTCGTACAGGAAGTTCGCCGCGATCCTCTTGAAAATGCCGAACTTCCTGATTTGCTGAATCTGACTCTAACCGATGAGCAAACAACAGTTTTGTCGGAAATCGAAAAAGCTCTGCAAACCGAACAATACAAAGCGTTTCTGCTGCACGGCGTAACCGGCAGCGGCAAAACCGAAATTTATATTCGGGCGATGAAAACCGCGCTCAAAAAAGGAAAAACCGCGTTGATGCTCGTGCCGGAAATCGCGCTAACTCCGGTTTTTTCGAGAAGATTACGAGCGGTTTTCGGCGATGAAGTGGCGATTTTGCACTCAAATCTTTCAACCGGCGAACGCTTCGACGAATGGCGCAGACTTCGCAGCGGCGCGGCACGAATCGTCATCGGAACTCGTTCGGCGGTTTTCGCGCCGCTTGAAAACGTCGGTTTGATAATTGTTGACGAAGAACACGACGGTTCTTATCGGCAGCACGAAATGCCTTTTTACAACGGGCGCGATGTCGCCGTCGTTCGAGCAAATTTCGCCAAAGCGGTTATCGTTTTAGGCTCGGCAACGCCTGCGCTTGAAACTTTTTACAATTCAAACATCGGAAAATACGAATATTTAAGTTTACCAAACCGTATCGGAAATCGCCCGATGGCGAGCGCAGAACTTGTTGATATGCGCGAAGTTTTCGGCGAAGCGGGAAAAAACGCGATATTTTCGCCGCAATTAATCGAAGCCATCGAAGATACACACAAACGCGGCGAACAATCAATTATTTTACTGAATCGGCGCGGATTTTCGAGTTTTGTTTTGTGCCGAACGTGCGGCGAAACGATTCGCTGCAATAATTGTGACATCACTTTGACTTTTCACAAACGCCAATCGCAGCTCGTCTGTCATTACTGCAATTATAAGGAAAAAGCACCGAAAAAATGTCCGCAATGTGAAAGTAAATTTCTGTTTTTCGTCGGCGAAGGCACTGAACAAATCGAAGACATTGTGCGCCGCAAATTTTCAAATCTGCGAATCGCCAGAGTTGACCGCGATTCGATTTCGCGGAAAAACGAACTCGAAGAAACTTTATTGGCGTTCAGCAGCGGCAAACTCGATATGCTCGTCGGAACACAGATGCTCGCCAAAGGACACGATTTTCCGAATGTAACATTAGTCGGCGTAATTTCCGTTGATAACGGACTTGCAATGCCCGATTTTCGTTCTGCCGAAAGAACTTTTCAGCTTCTCACACAAGTCGCCGGACGCGCCGGACGCGGTGATTTGCAAGGTCGCGTTTTGATTCAAACATATCATCCCGAACATTACGCTTTGCAACATTCACGAACACAGAATTACGATGATTTTTATCAAGTCGAAATCAATTTTCGCCAAAAGTTGAATTATCCGCCGTTCGTCGCGCTCGCTTCGATTTTGATAAAACATTCAAATTATAATTACGCCTTCGACAACGCGCAGATTTTGCGCGAATGTCTGCAAAAACAAAACGGCGAAAAAAACTGCATAATTTTAGGTCCCGCGCCCGCGCCGCTTGCAAGATTAAAAGGTGAACATCGTTTGCAGATTTTGGTCAAGGCGAAAAACCGTGCCAAATTGCGCGAAACGCTCGATTTCGCGCTTCACGACGCGCAGGAAAAATTTTGCGATTTGCGGATTGTTTATGTCGAAATTGATCCGATCAATTTGATGTGAAAGAGCACCGGCATCCTGCCGGTGTTCCGAAAAAAATCACGAACAAACCCGAAATTTCTTCGCTTCTGTTCGTGATATAAGTTATCTTCGGGGAAAGATTTTTTTTAACTGACAGATTGCGATTTAACCTGCGCCTGTCCGAATTTTATTTGCGCGTAGATTTCCGTCATTGAAATTTTACAGTTTAGCGCGTCAATCGTCACAACTTCGTCTTTGTCGTTGTAAATGCGGTAAATCCACTGTTTAGCGTTTTGCTTAGTATAATGTTCAACGCGCATTTCGTCTTCTTTGACCAATAAATATTCGCGGATACTGCTCATCGCCAAATAGGCTTCGAGCTTTTCGGTTTTGTCGTGAAAACTCGTGGCTGTCGAATAAATTTCCACAACTACCGTCGGATTCAGCAATACGTCAGACTTGTTGTCAATAAAATTCGGTTCGCCGCTGACAATCACGACGCTCGGATAAGAAAAGCGGTTGGCGTTGACCTGAACGCGCATATTACTGACATAAATCTCGGCTTTGTTGCCGCCTAAACGACTTCCGACGGCGATTGTAATATTGCTGACGATCAAGTTGTGCATTCGGTTGGAATTGTTTGTCGTCAAAACCTTGCCGTTTGAATATTCACTTTTTTTTCCGCTGTTTCGTTCAATGTTCAGATACTCGTCAACAGCGTAATTCTTTTCGGTTTGGGTTATATTTTTTTCACTCATAATGCTTCTAATTAAATAATCTGGTAATTTGTAACACGGACAGAATTTGTCAAAATTGTTTTGAAACGGGAAAGTCTGATTTATTTTATCACACAATCTTTTGTTAAAAGTTCCATTATTTTTCAAAAAATTTATGAAGTTATCAATTCTAGCGGAAAAAACCTTTTCACGCATTGTGCTGGGCAACGAAAATTTTGAGATTACGGGTGCTGCGGGACTCGATATTGCCGAAAGCGGACAAATTACGTTTCTGGCAAACCCGAAATATACGCCGCAGATTAAAGAAACCAAGGCTGGCGCGATTTTCCTCAATGAAAACGTCAGTTTAGAACGCAAAGACATTGCGGTTCTGCAAACAAAAGACGCTTATCTGGCTTATACGCGTGCATTGCGTCTGTTTAGTCCTGAACCCGAAATCACTTCATTTGTTCATCCGTCGGCGATCATTGCAGAAACGGCGAAGGTTGCGAAAAATGTCGAAATAAATGCTAATGTCGTTGTCGGAAAAAATTGTGTGATTGATAAAAATGTCAAGATTTATCCGAATGTAACAATTTACGAAGGCGTAAAAATTGGCGCAAAAACGGTGATTCATTCGGGCGTTTCGATTCGTGAAAACTGCGAAATCGGCGCAAATTGTATTATTCATAACAATTCAACTATCGGTTCGGACGGTTTCGGTTACGCCAAAGACGAAGAAAAACGCTGGCTGAAAATTCCGCAAACCGGAAACGTTGTCTTGGAAGATGACGTAGAAATTGGCGCAAATACCGCAATTGACTGCGCTTCTGTCGGTGAAACAAGAATAAAACGCGGCGCGAAAATTGATAATCTCGTTCAAATCGGACATTCCTGCACAATCGAAGAAGACGCTCTTATTTGTTCGCAAACCGGACTTGCCGGAAGTTCGGTCATCGGCAAGCGCGTAATTTTAGCCGGACAAGTCGGCATCGCCGGACATCTAAAAGTCGGCGATGACGCGGTTCTAACGGCAAAATCCGCCACCTCGCATAATGTTGAAAACGGCAAAGTTATGTCTGGCGTTCCGGCATTCGATAATCGGGATTGGCTACGTTCGATTGCCGCTTTTCGTCGTTTGGGCGAAATGGCAAAGAAGATTCGTGATTTGGAAAAACGCATTCTGGAACTGAAAAAGTAATAATTAGCAGCTAAAGTTTCCTTGTTTTTCCGAATTGTGTTTTTTTATTTTAACTTGTCAAAATCTAGTGATAACCAGACCATTTTACGAGTGTCCGAACAGTTGGAATTGCCGCAGGTGTATTCAAATCTAAGGTCAATTACGTTATTATTCCATAGCTTAAATCCTAAGCCGATTCGAGGTTTGAATTTATTATTAATATCGAAACCATATCTATCTTGTGAATTGGGAATAACAAAATAAGTATGATCTAAAAGTTTCGCCGCCGGTTCAGCTATCTCGTTCGGGAGCGAAAACTTTAAAAATTTAATGGTATTTTTACGGATTTTATCACGCCAAATCAGTTCATCGCCGATATGACGAAACAAATCCGGTGTAAAATATTCTTCTCCCGAAGGAGTAAGAGCTATAAACCCGAATTCATCAATATGAATATTGCATTTTTCTTGGCTAATTGCACAATGCAAACTCGGTGTGCCGATTTCACGATAACCTTCGCCATCCGTAAAAAAAGCGGCAAGTTTGTTAATCCAAACTTTACGGTTGTCCCAATGAAATGCTCGTTGACTTGAATATCGGTCTAAATGAGTGAAAGCAATATCCATTTTAAGTCTAAGTGAATTAATCGGCTTAAAAGTAATTCCTTCCGAGATGGTTCTCCCGATTTCTATCATTGAATCTATATGTCCACCGATGTCAATTCGGGGAGAAAAGCGAAGAAACCTATTTTGGATTTCCGTGTAGACAGGATCATTTGAATAATACATTTTTATTTAACTCCGTTATTTTTCGTGCCGCAAGTTTTTTTCGACATATTTTTAACTAGTAACATAATCGCCGAAAAAGCCGCAATATAAGTGAGAACGATCTTCCCTTAAGATTTTTATCTAAACAGTTTTACCAAGTTTCTATCTATTTTAGTACTTTCTATATTTTCTGAGAGCAGAATATTATTCCTGCTATGATGAATAAACTTTTCTGATAAACCATTCATATCAACCAAGAAATGCGCGACCTCGTGCGCTAAAGTGACTAAAAAAGGTTCCGAGTCGGCAGTTGCAATAACTCGCGTTTTGTCCGGTTTGTCGTCAACGACGAGAGACTTCTCGCTAGTGAAATACGTGCCAGTGACTACTTTTCGAGCCTCATTTGAATTTACGCCATAATTGCCTACGAAAAAGATATTCAAATCGGCTTTTTTGTTCTTCTGCCCAACAATAAGGTCTAGAAATACTTGGGATTCGAGACGATCTTCGCCCAGTTTTTCTCCTACCTCAATCCAATCCGCCCCAATATTATTAAAAATAACATTAGCCTGGGGACTATAAATCAAATTAAGATTGTTAATCAAAAACCGTGCGTCAGACGGATTCCATATTGTTCGGCTTGTCATTTTGCCATCTTTGTCAAGGTGTCGAAGAAACTTAAAAGCGACAGTGAAATACTCTCTAGACACTACATTTACTTCAAATTCAAATTTGAAACGGCTGTGAACCGCTTTGATTGTATATAATCCGCTCACTTTTCCGGTTACCAAATATAGCTGGAGCTTCTTATCGTAAATATAGTTTCCTTGGGAAAACCAAAAGTTTCTCCCGTAATTAGTATCTTCATTCATTAACCCTTGACCTATATATTGGTTGTAAAGATCATTCTCAGCACGAGTGTATTTCATCGAATCAATTTTATAAACTTCAAGCTTATTGGGGTCAGGCTTAACTAAATGAAAATCTTTTGCGTCAACAAGTAGCACATAATTCGAACCTCCAACCGGAACGATGACAAAATTATTTTTTTCATCAACGCCAAATTCCTTTGTTATTCCTGTTATTCTCGGCATATTCCTCCTATGTTTGCGGATGCTTTATTAACAAATTAAGTTATGAGCAACTCTATTTTTGATTTTCTTCTCTTTCTTTGCGTTCTTTGCCTCATAAGCGAGAAATATTTTCTCACGCTGAGAGCGCAAAGAACCTTGAAACAGATAAAATTACGACAACTTAAATTATCAATATAATCAAGGTTTAGCCTCATAAACTAAATTAAAAGGCGTTTCCGTCGCTCGCCTAAAATGTGAAAAGCCGCCTTGCATAACGACATCTTTCATTTTGGCTTCGCCTGCTTGTGCTCCCAACGCCAATCCGACTTCCTGCGACAGCGAAGCCGGCGTGCAAATCAACGTCGAAGCAGCGTAAAATGCGCGTCCGATTGGGTTTATATTATCTTTCACGTCGTCGTGGGCAAACGGCTCGACGATCATCCAAGTTCCGTCCGAAGCCAAGGATTCGCAGACGTGCGAAGCCGCACCTACGGGGTCGCCCATATCGTGCAGACAATCGAAAAACGCGGCGAAATCATAACCACTGCCGGGAAAATCTTTCGCTTTGGCGACTTCAAATTTAACGCGATCTGAAACACCGCCTTCCGCAGCGCGTTGGCGTGCCTTTTCGATTGACTTTTCGTGATAATCAAATCCCGTAAAATTAGAATTCGGAAAGGCTTGCGCCATTAAAACGGTTGAAGCCCCAAGCCCGCAGCCAATATCGGCAACTTTTGCTCCTGCTTTCAATTTCTCTTCCACGCCGTCCAGCGCCGGAATCCACGAACCGACCAAATTAGCGGCATAACCGGGGCGGAAAAACATCTCCGTTCCGCGAAAAAGTCCTTCGTTGTGTTCGTGCCAGCCGAAACCTTCGCCGGTGCGAAAACACTCAACCATCTTCGGCACGGCGTAAAGGCTGGAAACGGCAAGCAAAAACGCGCCTGGCAGATAAACAGGACTCTGCTCGTCTGCCAATGCGAAGGCTTGTTCTTCTGAAAGAAAATAGCTTCGATTGTCCGCGTCGTAAGAAACGTAACCGCCCGCCGCCTGCGCGTTCAGCCATTCGCGTACGTAACGCTCGTTTGTTTCCGTCAGTTCGGCTAATTCAGCCGGCAAAAGCGGTTTGTCCGCTTTTGCCATCGCTTTATAAAGACCAAGACTTTCTCCAATAACAACTAATCCGGCGTGCATCGTCGCCCCAAAGTCCGTTATACAACTGCCCAAAAATTGATGTAATTTTTCCTCGTTAATAGCCATAATGTATTCTCCTATATTTGCGGATGCTGTTACTTAGACGTTTGTGCTGTCGCCGCATCCGCGTCAACCGATAGCCGCCCGACTAACTATTCAGGATCACTCGGGTTATTAAACAGCACCGTCAACTTTAAACTGCCGTGTCCGAATTGCGGAAAGCCCGGCGCGTTGCGGTCGCCCGCGTCGAGATTAGAAGCCGTATCGTCCGGCGGAAATAAAACAAGCGATTCCAGAAACGAAGTCAAACGCCTTTGGTTATTTGCCGAAAGACGTGCAAATCCATCGCGCGAACTTTGCGCTTCGCCGCCGTGCCGCAAAATAACTTCCGTCAAATTGATGCTTCGCCCGTCGTGTCCATAAGGCGAAGTCGAACCGACTCCCCAAAGTGGAGTGGTCATAAATGTTGTGCGGGTCGTGCCGTCGTAATCGCGCTCGTAAAAGTTTGCGCCGACATCGTGGCGTTTGAAATCGGTGAAAATATTTTTGACCTCAAACGGCTGTAATTTCGGTTTTTTTAACGCCGGATAACCGCTCGTGTCGGCGACTGTGTTGAAAATCGGATTCGCCGTCGCAAACAGATTATTGAAAATTCCGCGCTGATCGTCATAGACGGTCTCGACATCGGCGACCCGCCTGTCGCGCATTATTCGTAAATCGGGAACGTGGCATTGGGCGCAACCGACTTGTTCAAAAATTTCCCGTCCCTGCCGCGTTTCATTTGTTTGTTGATATGTCGCGGGTTTGAAATAATTGAGCAGATAAAATTCCATATGGTCAACGAGGCTAGCGGGAATCTCGTTCGTAACGCCGTCGCCGTCAACGTCTTCGGCAGGATTATCAGTCGGCGGTGCTTTGATGAAATCCTTTGAGCCGTCGAGAACCATTCCTGCATTCGTAACATAGAGTTCGCCGTTGTGCGCCGCCATCAATTCCGGGTCAACCGCCTGCATTCCCATTTCATCGTTGAACGCGCCGACGACAAATTCGTGAATCGAAATCGTTCCGCCGTGATGAAAAAACGGTTTGACGCGCAAATCAGCATCAACGCCTTTCAATTGCGAAGTGTCAATTGTTCCGTTCGGGCGGGCGGTAATTTGACCGTAATTGATGTTTTTGCTGACGAGTGGAAGACTGACGTTTTCGTTTAACCGACGCGCCCGCGCGATTCCTTCATCACGAATCGCTCTTAAATTGCCGGTGATTTCATCAGCCAGCATTTCTTTGATTCCGAGACCAAACAGATGCGGCGCGTCGCGGCTGTCGGGGCGCGTTGCGACATCGCCGCCGAATCCGGCAGAACCGCGAGGTCGCCCGTGGCAGGCGGCGCAACTGTCCGCAAGTCCGGCACTTAACGCCAAATCATTATTCAAATCGCCAACGCTATCGTGCGATGTCGGACCTAAACCCTGCACGCGCAGGAATTTTCGTTGAAACAATTGCCGCCCGCGCCGGATTGCCCGAAACGGGTCGCGTGAAATGATGAACGCTGAAGAATCCGGTGTTGTAACATCGCCGCGCCCCGCACCAATTTCCTGCGTCAAAGATTTGGCAATGCCAAAATTGCCGTTGTTTGGATTCTGCGTCCGGTCAATCAATTGTGAAACTGCCGGAACGACGAAAAATCCGATCACTACACATAAAAAGAAACCTATTATTACGCCTTTTATTTTATTTTTTTTACTCATAATTTACCTCTTTTTGCTAAGTTGAAATATGCCGTCTGAGAAACAGAAGATTTCTTTTTAGATTTTGAACGATATGTTAAAATCGTTTTATTATAGGTTTGAATACCAAACATATTTTCTTTTGCCTAAAAAGTCCTTATTTTCCGATGAGAAAATTATTAGAAAGTTATTAGAAGTTGTATGTCGTTGGAAACACAGAGTTTCAAGTTTGGCGAATTTTTTCTGGATGGGAAGGAAAAAGTTTTACTGCGCGACGGCAAAACGCTTTCGATTACACCGAAAGCGTTTGAACTGCTCTTTGTATTGATTGAAAAACACGGGCAGCTCATCGAAAAAAGCGAGCTGATGAAAGCGGTCTGGGCGGATAGCTTTGTCGAAGAAGGCAATTTGACTTTTACGATTAGTCTTTTGCGAAAAGCACTCGGCGACGACGCAAACAAGCCGCGTTTTATCGAAACCGTGCCGAAGCGCGGTTATCGTTTTATTGCGGAAGTTACGGAAGGTTTCGTGGAAAACGAATCGAAAGTCAATATGGCTCAAGCATTTGCTCAACTGATTGAAAAAAAATCTGCCGATTCGTCAATTTTCAAAAAATTTCTGCTTCCAATTTTTGCAGTTTTAGCCGTCGGCGCAATCTTTGGCGGATTTTGGTTTGCACGAAGCAAAAATAATAAATCGAGCGTTCCGATTTTATCCGCGACGTTCAGTTCCGAAAATCTCTCGACCAATGGAAAGGTTTATCACGCCGTTATTTCGCCTGACGGAAAAAATGTGGTTTATACGAGTGGAACAGGCAACGATAAGCAAAGCGTCTGGCTCAGAGAACTGGAATCGGGAAATAACATCGAACTAATTCCTCCGTCGGATGATTTTTACGCCGGAATTGCGCTTTCCCCCGACGGCAATTTTCTTTACTTCAGCCGCCGCACAAAATTTGTCGAAGAACAGGCGGATATTTATCGCGTTTCGATTTTCGGCGGAGTTCCAATCAAAATTATCAGTCAAGCGCAAGGTTGGATAAGCATTTCGCCCGACGGCACGAAAATTTCCTTTGTCCGTTGCGACCGCCGTGAAGATGAATTTTGTTCATTGTGGATAGCCGACTCAACGAACGGAGAAAATGAGAAAAAACTCGCATCGCGTCCGCGTCCCGTGAGAATCGGCGACAATGAATTTGCGCCCGACGGGAAATCAATCGCTTTTGCCGCCGGACAATCGGAAAATCAGGCGAATGAGTTCGGTTTGATGAAAATTGACATCGAAAGCGGACAGGAAAGTGAAATAACCAAAGAGAAATTTTTCAATATCAAAAGTTTGGCATGGCTGCCCGACGAAAGCGGTCTGCTTTTGACGGCATCGAGAATTCCCAACCAGAATTTCCGCATCTGGCAAGTTTCCGTCGCGACGGGCGACGCTCAAGCGTTGACAAAAAATTCCGAAACTTATGCAACTTTGAGTTTGGATAGATCGGCGAACCATCTTGTTTCTACGCAAGTCAAACCCGATTTTCATTTATATCTTCGGGATTTGGAAAACCCATCGGTCGAGAAAATTTTGCCGGATGCCCGAAAGGTCGCTTTTGCGCCGAACGGAAGGATTATTTTTTCGTCCGAAATGTCCGGTAACAATGAGATTTGGAGCATAAATGCAGACGGAAGCGAGCAGCGGCAATTGACAAACGATGTTGCCGACGACACCGCGCCGATAGCTGCGCCGGACGATAATTCGATATTTTTCACCTCGAACCGCACGGGCAAAGCGCAAGTTTGGCGAATGAATATTGACGGAAGCAGCCAAAAACAAATCACCAATAAAGAAGGCGGCTATCCGATTTTTGTTGCGCCGAACGGAAATTGGCTTTATTATCAACACGGCTTAGACAGAACGCTCTGGCGCGTTTCTCTAAAAGACGATCAGGAACAACTTGTTTTCAATGAAAGGGCAGATCGTTTCACCTTTTCGCCGGACGGTTTGAATTTCGCTTTTGCCGAAAAACAAGGCGGAGAAAATATTCTTAGAATTGCTTCACTTGCTGACGGTCAGCCGATCAAAACAATTCGTTTGGAGGATAATAAAGCTGAATTTCCAGAACTTGCCTGGATGCCGGATGGAAAAAGCATAATATACATATCGGCAAACAACGAACTACAAAAAGATATTCTGTGGCTTCAACCGCTCGACGGAAAAACGCCGCGGCAAATCGCCGCTTCGGGTGCCGGGGAAACGTCTGAAACAATAAGTCTGGCGATTGCGCCGGACGGAAAAAGTTTCGCCTTTGTGCAGGGCGGTTGGAAACACGATGCGATTTTATTGAAAGGTTTAAAATAAGAAATTGTTCAGTAAAAATCAAAAATCTTCCAAAACGATGAGCGCGGTTTGACCGCCGCCCTGCGTTACGTTGACGAGTGAAGATGAAGAAAGCCGGACGAGTCCGCCTTCGACTTTGTTGAGAAAAAGAAACGGGTCAAAATCAACAAGGAGATTTTCCAGCGTAACCGAATCCGCATAAACCGGAAATTCTTTTTTCTCGATTTCGGCGCGTTCCTGCACGATAAAAGAATCTTGCAAAGCCTCATTTATCGCCGTTTCCCAATCTGATAGCGAAGTTTCCCAGCCTAAAACAATTCCCTTTCCGCCGTAATCGTCGTTCGGTTTGAGCAGAAATGTTTCACGATTTCCGCGCAAAAATTCTAACAAATCAATTTCTTTTTCGTTGAACTTAGTTTTGCCGTCTTCGACTTTTCGCGTCCACGGAATGTGTTTTTTAATTATTTCGAGTTGATTGGGCGTGAAAAGTTTTCCGTATTTTTCATCGGTTAAAATGGCAAAACCCGCCTTTTTATGTCCGATTTTGACGCGAAAAGAATTTGCCATAAAGATATTTCCGTCAGTGTAAGCGCGAACAAACGGATGCTTATCGTCAAATTTTTCGAGAAATTCGTGAATCAAAACCCGTTTGTAAAAAATATCTATATCGAAATTTCCGACGTGGAGTTTTTCGCCGTCGTATTCGAGTTCGTGCGGGTCAACAATGAGCGTTCTAAAACCTTTCGATTCAAAATAATCCTTCAAAATGTAAAATTCCGATTCGGTTGAAACGCCTTCCCAATCAACAATTGCAATATTGGGCTTACTCTTTTTTCCGCCGAATTCGCGGTAAGTTACAAAAAGCGATTCGAGCAGTTTTTGATGCGGTTTCGGTCGCCAGTTTTTGTTTTCGGCGAGAAATTCTCTGACTTCGGGAATATTTTCCAAAACCGTTTCGAGCTGCATTTGATCGCCGACACCGGCAGGTGTTTCGGCGTTATATTCTAAAAACTTAAAATCATCTCCCGCAACAAAAGTGTCTAAACGGCTGGTAATGCAAAGTTTATCGTAACCCGGATTGATTCGCGCCATTCGCGCTTCGGCTTCGGTCAAATCGAGTTTGTCAAAAATTTCGTCATTTTCTAATGCGCCGAGTGCCAAACATCTAAATGCTTGGGCGATGATTTCAGCGGCGTTGGCGATTTCATCGTATTGAGTGCGCGAAAGAAAATGCGGACGCAGAAACGGACAAGTCGGGCGCGTGTCGTAAAGCAAACCTAATTCGGCTTGAATTTCCGTCAGTTTGGCGAACAAATTCGTATCTGTGCGATGATTTGCATAAAGTAATTCGTTTAATTTGCCGACGTGGTTTTCGAGTTTATTGATCATATACATTTATCAGGTTTTGGAAATTTAACCGCGAAACACGCGAAATACGCGAAAGAAATTAAAAATTATTTTAGCTGCTGATTTATTTTAGTGTATTTCGCATATTTTGCGCTTAAAAATTCTTTTATAATTCACAATGATATTCAATTTTCCTGCGCCTTCGGCTGATTTCTCGCATTTATTGTCGTCTGTTCCGCCATAAACATTTTTTCGCCCGCGTTCGCATCACTTTTGTGAACCGCCTCTCCAATCGGTTGATTTGGTAAAAATAGAGCGACGAGAAAAGCCAGAAACGATAGAACTGCGCCGACGAGAAAAACTTTATGCACCGAAACCGCCATCGCTTCTTGTAAGATATTCAAGGTTTCCAGCGACAAACTCGCTTTTGCCTGCGGATCAATCAAAGCATTCGGATTAGCAGCAAATTCGGCGGCTTGTTCGATTGTTAAATTGGTATCACCGTTTTTTGCGACTTGATTTAACTGAGTCGCTAAACCGGCAGTCAGAAACGCGCCCATAATCGCCACGCCGAACGCGCCGCCGATGGCGCGTGAAAATTGATTGAGCGAAGTCGCTACGCCGAGTTTTGTTAGTTCAACCGCCTGCTGAACGGCGATCAAGAGTGTCAGCATCGTCAAACCCAAACCCGCGCCGATTAAAGCCAAATCAACGTAAAGCCAAACTCGCGGCGTATCGCGCTGAAACATCGAAAGAAATATAAATCCGACGGTTAAAACAACAAATCCGGTCAAAGTCATCTTTCTAAATCCTATTTTTAGAAGAACGCGCCCGCCGATAATGGACATCGAAACCCAACTGAGCATCAGCGGTGTCAACAAAGAGCCGGCTTCCGTCGCCGTCGAACCCAACGCGCCCTGTGCGAAAAGCGGCACAAAAGAAATCGCGCCGAACATTGCGACACCCGCAAGAAATCCTGCGCTGACGGCAACGGAAATTGTTCGGTTTTTGAACAGATCAAACGGAATTATCGGATCGGACGCGCGTTTCTCAATCCAAGCAAAAAGCAGTAATAATACAATTGAAGCAACAATCAGCAAAACATTTTCGAGTGTTAAAAGCGTTGCCACCGACGCGCTGCCTTCGACCAGCGCAAGCATTAGAAGACTGATGGCGAGCATCAAAATTCCCGCGCCAGCGTAATCAATTTTCGGTTTCGTCGTTAATTTCGGCTCTTTCAAAGCGATTCCGATAATCAAAGCTGCCAGAATTCCAATCGGCACATTGATATAAAAAACCCAACGCCACGAAATCTGATCGGTGATAAAACCGCCGACAATCGGACCGA
>JBDTSO010000033.1:0-13495 GCA_039931085.1 Acidobacteriota bacterium
AAAATGTTGGAGGTAATGAAAACCAAAAATAAAACAAACCAAAGTTTAACTTTCATATTCTTTAATACAATCAGCGCAAAGCCGTTCGACATTGCCTAATCAACAAAATCAATAAGTTTGCAGACCGGCGATAAAATGTTGATTTTTCATACGCTCTTGAATATCCAAAACTTCGTTCCGCGAAGGATTTTTTTCCAGATTGGAAATATCGAGCAGATAAGGTTCGATTTGGCTGAGCATTTCTTCGGCGCGAAACGTGCCGAAATTTGCCGCACTTTGTCTGAGTGAAATATTTTTTTCGAGCAGCTTTTTCGCTTGCTCTTTTTCATAAGCGACATCAAATGTTTCGCCGTTTTCGTCAACTCGCGCATTTCTGAATGCCCGCAAAAGTAATTCAGTTTTTTCAATCTGTTTAGCGGTTTCTTTTTCCAAATTGACCGCCTGCAATCGTTGCATTTGTTCTTCTTCTGTAAACTTATTGTTTTCGGAATCTGCTTTTCTATTGGCGGCAACTATCGGTTTCTCTTTTGCAAGAACTGTAAAATTTTTGATTGAAGTTGTATTTGTCTTGTCAACTTTAGAAATTTTCGGTGAAACAGAATCACTTTTTTCATCTTCAATCTTCGGAGGAAAAATCACTTTTTTTTCCTCGTCTACTCCGTCGAATTTTGCCATCAATAATTTCGTATCCGCCGATTCGGTTTTAGAGGCAGCAGATTCATTTTCCGGCGTGTATTTCAGCAAACTAAAGCCAACTGCAATTAAAATAAGCATCGCCGCGCCTGAAAAAATCGGATTAAGCCGCAAAAATCCGATTGCATTTGCCGTCCATTCGGAAAACCAACCGATTTTTTCGGCGGCGTGAGAATCTTTTTCCGCTTCGAGTTTTGTCTGAAACCTCATCCACAAATTTTTCGGAGCTTCGACTTCGAGCAGATAATGCGCGTATAAACTTTTCTCTTCATTTAATATTTCAAATTGCTCCGCACATTCCGAACAGCTTAAAATATGCGCGTTCATTCGTCCGGCGTTTTGTTCGTCAAGTTCACCTTCGACAAAATCATCAATAAAGTTCAGGCATTCTCTACAATTCATCTTTCACCTCCAAATACGGGCGAATTATTTTTCGCATCTCAATTTTTGCCCGCCGCAAATCGGTTTTTAGCTTTGGAATTGCGTGTCCAGTAATTTCCGCAATTTCTATGTAACTTAAATTTTGCAGTTCCTTTAATGTAAAAACGAGCCGTTTGTCCTCGTCGAGTTTGGCAAGTGCGGATTCGATGACAACTTTTAATTCTTTGCTCAAAAACTTCCTGTCGGGCGGACAATTGGAATTATCAATTATGTTTAGCGTTTCGATTTCGGCTTCGACTTTTACACCTTCTTTCCGATTTGAACGAAAAGACTTTCCGACGACGTTTTTGGCAATCGCGCACAACCACGTTTGCAGTTTCGCTTCGCCGCGCAGCGAATTTATGTTTTTATAAGCTCCGAGAAAAGTTTCCTGCGTCAATTCTTCCGCCACAGATTGTTCCCCGACCATTGCGTAAATAAATCTGAAAATAAAGCGGTGATGCAGTTCAAAAATCGAACCGAACGCTTCGTCATCGCCGCTTTTCGCCCGGTCAATCAAGTCGCCGGAGGTGTCCGCCGAATTTTTTGCTTCCGCACTTCCTGCGTGACACAGCATTGAAACGTCCATAATTTATACTTCCAATTTTCTTTACAAACTGTTAGTTCCAATTTTGGGCAAAAAGTTTCAGATTTTTTCACCGGGAGCGCGGACAGCCTGTCCGCCAACGAGCGAAGCGATGTTGCAAGAGTTCGCACCGGAGTATCATTTTAGTAATGTGAGGTGTCCAACGATTCGCTTCGCTCTCGTTGGCGGACAGGCTGTCCGCGCTCCAGCTACAAGTTAATTTTCCCGCCGATTAAAGTTAATTTGACATTTTGCAGTTCATCCAAAATTACCAAATCAGCGCGTTTGCCAACTTCAATCGAACCATGAGATTTTTCTATGCCGAGCAGTTTTGCCTGATTCCCGCTCGCCATTTGTGAGATTTCAGTTGCGGAAAAACCGAGTGACGACATCATTTTTACTGCGTCGAGCATTGTGATCACGCTTCCGGCAATGCTTCCGCGCTCATTTTTTGTTTGATTATTGACGACGGAAATTTTGTCGTTCCAAATTTCATATTCGCCGTCGCCCAATCCTGTTGGCGCAATCGAATCGGAAACTAACATTAAATTTGCCGCCGATTTGCAGTTTGCAGCGAATTTCAGCATTTGCGGCGCGACGTGAACGCCGTCGGCGATGATTTCGCACGACACATCTTTTTTAGTCAAAGCCCAACCAGCCACGCCGATTTCGCGGTGATGAACGCCGGTCATCGCGTTAAAAAGATGCGTGATTTGTTTTGCTCCAGCATCATATGCCGCTTCCAAAGTTTGAAAATCCGCGTTTGTGTGTCCGATTGAAACGATCCAGTTTTGTTTGTGTAATTCTTTGATAAGTTCAATGCCGTTTTCGATTTCGGGCGCAAGCGTCGTCAGATGAACGCCTCGTTTGAGTTTCGGTAATTGGTTAATTTCATCGCCGTTTTTGAAAGTTTTAAAAAATTCGGGACGAAGTGCGCCGCACATTTTTTCGTTGGCAAAAACGCCTTCGTAATGCACGCCGACAATTTGTGCAATCGGCTCGTTTGTCTGCGTTTCCATCACTTCATCAATCGCGCAGACGACTTTTCGATAATTTTCACCTGCATCGGGAACAAACGCCGGAAGCCACACCGTAACGCCTTTGCTTGCCAAAAATTTGCCGACTTCGCGCAAATCATCGGCGTTTGCCTCGTTGACATCAACACCGACTGCGCCGTGATTGTGAATGTCTATAAATCCAGCGTAGATTGTGCAGTTTGATAAATCAATCGCATTTTCAGAATTTATTTTCGCTTTTGTTATCTTAGAAATTTTTCCGTTTTCGATCAAAAGTGAAGCATTTTCGACTTTTTCATCCGCTAAAACTACATTTGCATTTTCCAGCAGTAAATTTTGCATATTGAAATTTTCCAATTCTTTATAAAATTTAGCAAATAAAAAACCGGAAACATTTCTAAAGAAACATTTCCGGTTAGAAGTTGATTTTCAGTCAAATTTTAGAAATTAAATTTGCCCGAAAATTGAATACGTCTGGCACTGCTGTCAATCGAAGTGCGAATTCGTCCGAAAGTCGAAGAATTCGCAGTCGTTGTCGGCAGTCCGTAATTTACCGCGTTAAAGACGTTTTTCGCGTCAATGCGAACTTCAAAGTTCATACTTTCGGTAAATCTGAACTTTTTCGCCAGCGACATATCAGCCCGGAAATCGGGCGAACCGATAAAATAGTTGCGTCCCGTATTGCTGAATTCACCCGGCTTGGGCTGCTGGGCTAAAATCGCCGCTCTTTGTTCGGCACTGAACAAGTAGCTTGTCCCGTTTTCTTCAATTATACGACCCAAACTTCGTGAACAGCCGTCGCAATTGACCGGTGTCGAAACGGAATTGGAAAATGTGAACAAGCCCGAATAGAGCGTGAACGGACGACCGCTCGAATAATTGACAAGACCTGACAATTGCCACCCGCCGAGTACAAAATCAACCGCCTTCGGAGCTTCAGACAAAAATTGCTGTCCTCTGCCGAATGGAAGTTCCCAAACGTATTGCAGATTAAAGACGTGCCGACGATCAAAATCAGACCAAGCGTAATTTAAATCGCGGTTATTGTTGTCAAAAGGCGTACTGCTTGCCGATTGAACCGTTCCGGTGCTGACCGTTGAAAATGTCGGATCAAACGAGCGCGTGTCTTTGGAAATTGACCAGGTGTATCCTGCCAGGAATCCGATGCCTTTTGAGATTCGGCGTTTTAAGATTATTTCCAAACCCTGATAACGCGAATAATCGTTTGTATCTAAAACGCGCACTGTACCGAACTGCGGAAACGGTGCGAATAATGTCGGGCTGAATCCGTTTTGGGCAATTAACTGCAAACCTGCTGCCGTGCAAATTCCAGCGGTGACATTAGCATTCGAGCAACCCTGCTGTGATACCGAACTTGCCGCCGAAGCCACGTTTCCGCGTGAAATATTTGTCGAGTTGTTAGATCGAAATGTCGCCGTTCCCGCATTATTACTCGAATTTCCGGTATAGAGTGCGTTAATCAATGGACTGTTATAAGTCGAACTGGCGCGAATCATATTGAATTCATCAAAAAAGCTGTTGAATCCGCCCGGCTTAGCGTTGTAATCAACCTGATTCGCGTTGTATCCGCCGAACAAATGTTCGCCGCGTTTGCCGATATAATTAACTTCCAGAACATTGCCCCAGAAAACTTCCTGCTGAAAGCTGACCGACCAAGAATGAACTTTGGGATATTGACTTCGCGGATCGAAAACCGTAATCAAATCTGTGCTGAAGGCTTTCGGCTGCCGTAAAGCGTCGGGTGTCGAATCCGGCGTTAATGTCGGTAAATTTCTCAGCAATCCTCCGCTTGCTATAAAACCAAGATTATTTGCCGAAGTATTATTGCCCGGCGCATTTTGGAAGAGCTGCGCACCGTTGACCTGCGAATTCAAACGGTCATACGCCAGCCGATAATTTGCCCGAATTGAAGTTCTGCCCTTTTTAAACGGATCCCACGCAAAGCCGATTGACGGCGAAAAATTGTTAAGATCATTCGGAAAAAGTTTGCCCTCTTCAAAACGCACGGTATTCGTCGGCGCACCGTCAACGGCAACCAATTGGTTTGGTGCTAAAATGGGTAATCCTTTTGAAGTAGGAGATAATTTTACTTCGTAGCGAAGTCCTAAATCAAACAAAAGATTCGGTCTGAATCTCCACGAATCCTGAACGTAAAAATCATATTCGGGATAAAAATGCTGAAAATTCCAACGAGTTCCCGGTGCCTCAAATCTGTTGCCGTCCGGCGAAGAAACAAATGCCTGATTGTAACTTCCGACGCGACCGAGAAAATCATTTATCTGACTTCTGAGACGCGATAAATCAGTCGCGTTAATCGCATTTGCGGAGGTTGTCGGAAGATTGAAATTGCTCGCAAAGTTTGAATTACCAAATCCGACCTCACCTTCGATCACCGTTCCGGCAACCGAAGAACGGTCGTCGGTATGTCGCCCGAAACGGAAATTAACGCCGGTTTTGATCAGGTGCGCGTTCCGCACGTATGTAAAATTATCTACAAACTGATGCGTTCTGACCGTTCTCGAATTTCCCAAAACATTGGTGTTTGGCGTTGTCGGAAGGTTAAACGTAAAATTGAAAAACGGATCGGTGTCCGGCGCGATAAAATCAAATGAAAATGTGCTGTAACCGTATATAAACTCATTCGTTGTTTTGCCGGTTGGCGAAAAAGTATGATTGATCGCCAGATTTTTCGGCGTTCTGTCCGTATAAACCAAAATCGGAGTTCCCGGAAATGCCGAACCGCCGCCGTTCACCGAATCGCCGAATGTCTGCTGTCTGCCCTGAGCATATCGCACATAAAGCGAATTTCCGGCGGCAATTTTATAATCAAACCGCGATACGAAGTCCCATTGTTCTTCTCTCTGCGGAGCGAGAAAATTATATCCGGCGATATTCAAACCGTCGCCCGAAGCGTAATCATTCGGAAGCGGCATAGAATTTATGACACGCAGCAATGCCGGATCAATTCCGCCCGGCGCACCTGCGACATTGTAAGTTGCAATACACGGCGAGGTCGCCGTCGGTCCCGGACAATTCGGCAGTGAAGTGTTTCCGTTTGCGCTAACCGATGCTCCTGAAGTGCCAGCCGGATTATTTACTCCGTTCCGAACATATCGAAAAATTCCGCTTCTCGCTTCGGGAGTATAGACCGTTCTCTGCACTAGACCCGTTTGGTTCGCTCTTAAAAGCTGCAAATTGACAAAAAAGAAGGCTTTATCCTTTAACGGTTTGAAAAGTCGTGAGCCTTCACCAAATCCTGGATTCACAATCGGACCGCCCGCGCTGCCGCCGAAAATATGCTGGATAAATTTATTTCTGGGAATTCCCAACAAATTATTCTCAAATTCATTGGCATTCGCGCCCGGCGTTTGATAATACTCGAACAAATTTCCGTGAAAATCGTTTGTTCCGCTTTTGGTTACAAAAGTAACCTGCGCTCCGGTACTGCGTCCGAGTTCGGCAGTAAAATTACTGGTTACGACCTGAAATTCCTGAATTGAATCAGGATTCGGACGAAGCGGCGTAAAACCCGAACCGCCTGCGCTCGCTTCATTGATGTCAATGCCATCGAGCGTATAATTAAACGAACGGTCACGCGAACCGTTGACGTGAATGCCGCCGCCGGTATTTGCGCCGACAACTACGCCCGGTATAAATTCAACCAGATCGAGCGGATTGCGTCCGCGCAAACCGACAATAGGAAGACTTTCAACCGCTTTTTCTTCAATTGTCGTGCCAATATTTCCCGATGTACTGGTCTGAACCTGTTCCGCCGTGTTTTCAACAGTTACCACTGCCGACACATTGCCGACTTGAAGAGCAACATTAACAGTCGCCGGTAAATTGACATTTACTGTGTTTTTTGTTGAAACATACTTATTGAAACCTTCTTTTTCGACTGAAACGGTATAAGTTCCGGCTTGAATCAAGTCGAAATTATAACTTCCGCTGTCGCCGGTCGTCGTCGTTAAAGAAATTCCTTTGGCTTCATCCGTTAAAATCACTTTTGCTCCGGGAACTGCCGCGCCTGACGAATCCGTTACCGTTCCGGTGAAACGGGTTGTTGTACCTTGGGCGAAAGATTGGCTGACTAAACCAAACAAAAAAATGTAAATTGCAAAAGCAAATACTGTTGACCTTTTGATCATTCTTCTACCTCCGATTTGAATTTTTTGATAAGAAAATTTAATGAATTTTCCGTTTGACCTAAGAAATGTTGATATAAAATATCACAAACTTAACGATTTATTAAAATAGCAAATTTGTTTTAAATAAATGTTTCTATACTTCGAAAATAATTCTTCCTGTATTCACAAATACTTCATTTCATATTTTAAAAATCGAACAGCAATTTTTCTGAGCGAAATTAAAATGACCGAAACCTAGAATCATTGCCAAGTACGATAAAAAGTAATTTACAGCCGACTAATTTCGCTTTTCGTATCTTAATGTGATCTATCAATTTTATTTTAGGTTTCGGAGAAATCTCCAAATTTTCATTATGGTAAAAACAAGAAAAACACTCGCAAAAACCCAATAAAAAGCTGGTAATATTGTTATTTGTTGATAACTTACAGAAAACTACTTATTGTTTATAAAGCTAAGACTGTTATTTGTAAAGTAAAAATTGTACAAGTTTGAAATCCAGAAGCCTGCATTAGTCACCCAAAACTATTTTTTGATCTTAACAATTTGGAGAAACGAGGGCGATTTTTCTTCGCGGAATTTCCGATAGTTTTTGAAATGTATTTTTTTGTGAGGTTGTCAAATATATTCCAAATAGTCCAGAATGTTTTTATGGAAAAAGGATTTCGCCTTATTCGATGGATGTTTGTTTTTGCTTTATGTCTGCTCTCGACACAGATGATTGCGGCGCAAACAGATGCCAAAATTCAATTGCAAGAAGGTTTAAATCTTTTACAAAACCAAAACTTCGAGTCGGCAATAAATAAATTTCAGGCGATTTTGCAAGTCGAACCGGATAGCGGCGCGGCGCGGCGCGGTTTGGCAATCGCCCTGATCGGTACGGAAAAATTTGCCGAAGCCAGCCGCGAGATTGCGAAACTGCTGGCTCGCTCACCGAAGGACGCGCTGCTTTTGGAAATGGCGGCACAGAGTTTTTGGCAACAGAAACGCTTTGCCGAAGCCGAAATTGTTTTGCGGAGGCGTTTGAATTCAGGCGACGGACGCGCTGAATTGTGGGCGCTGTTCGGCGATGCGCTGGACGCGCAAAAGAAAACCGCCGAATCCGCCGTCGCTTACGAAAAAGCCGTTAAGCTCGCGCCGGATTCGATTGATTTACGCTACGCGCTCGGTGCTTTATATTGGAAATTGATTCGATACGACGACGCGGAACGAGAATTTTTAGAAATCTTGCGTCGCCAGCCGAATGAGCCGCGCGCTTCGTTTAATCTGGGCGATATTTATTTAACTAAAGGCGACGCGGCGAAATCGCTGCCGTTTCTGGAAACGGCGGTAAAAGCGTTTCCCGGCGAATTCGATACCAGATTCGCCTTTGGTCGCGCTCTGTTGGCGACAAATAAAACCGACTCAGCCATTGTCGAAATGCAAGCGGCTGTCAAACTCAAACCGGAGATTGCCGAAGGACATTATCATTTAGGACGCGCTCTGCAACGCGCCGGACGACGCGACGAAGCCAAATCGGAGATGCTTAAAGCCCAAACTCTGCAAAACGCTCAACGTGCCCGCGAAAAAATCAAAACACCCGCCAAATCACAATAAAAATCCGCGTCTTAACAGGGCAAGACGCGGAATAAGTAACGATAAATTGTTTATTGTCGCTTCAATTAAAAGTTCAGCTTCGCCGCAAATTGAAATTCACGCGGCAGACGCGCACCGCTCGGAAGCCCCGTCGTCGCGTTTTCGGCTAAATTTTGATTGCCCGAACAACACAAAAACTGCGTATTGTTAAAGACGTTGAATGATTCGGCGCGAAGCTGTAAATATCTGCCTTTGTCACGGTTGAAATAAAAATAACGCGACAATGAAAGGTTAGTATTATTTCGTCCCGGCAAGCGGAATATCGCGCGGGCGGAATTGCCGAAAGTGCCGAGCGCGGGCGTGGCAAAGGCGGCGGGATTGAAAAGATACGGCAGACCGGAAACCGGATCGTTCGTACCGGTTACGCCGCCCGTCGGGTTGCCGATTAAATCCGCGCGGTTTCCTCTCAAACCGCCGCTAGTAGTTATGCCTAAAACGCGGGAAATCGGCGGTCCCGATTCGATATTGGTGATGCCGCTGATTTGATAGCCGTCAAGAATCGCTTTGAAAAATCTGTTTTCGAGTTTATGGAAGAAAGGTATTTCATAGACATAGCTTGCCGAAAAAATATGCGGGCGCGACGTTCTCGCTTCGGCAAATTCGGCTTGCGTGTCAAACGGATTTTGCGGAGCGTCCGCGCCGTCGCGGTCATTGGTAAAATCCGTCAGATTTTTGCTGAACGTATATGAAGCGGTCAATGTGCTGCCTTTGGCAAAACGGTAGCTGAAACTCGACAGCAGACCGTTGTAGCGCGAACGCGCCGCCGTTTCAAAAACATTGATATTGCCATAACCCAGATACGGGCGATAAAGATTGATGCAGCCGGTCGAGCCGACCGTGCAGCCTGCCGGAGCGTCTTGTCCGTTCGGCAGAACGGGAACGACCACGCCCGCCGCCGTCGTTCTGGAAACAAAAAATCTATATGGCTCGACAAAGTTGATGTTGCGCGTGCGAAGCAGAAAATCGCCTTTCGTGCCAACATAGCTGATGTCGATAACCGCGTTTTTAAAGATTTCCCGCTGCATACCGACCGAATACTGCTGGATTTCCGGCGTTCTCAAATCGGGACTGACACCGCCCAAGGCGATTATCGGCAGGTTGCCGAGCGCACCCGCCGTCGGGTCTGTAAAGGTTATCGTTCCGGCAGAACCGCTGGAAAATGTCGCGCGGTTGTTATACGGACGATTCGGTGTCGTCGGGTCCTGGTAAAGAAACGTGGCAATCTGGTCGTAATAGAAACCGTAACCGGCGCGGAAAACCGTTTTGTTCTGCGCGCCCAAAATGGTTTTGCCGATACCTTTTTCAAAATTCGGACTGTAAGTTATGCCGACGCGCGGGCTGAAATTGTTTTTATCGCTCGGAACAATCGTTCTGCCGAACGGCGACGTGCTGCCGGCGACGGAGATTCCGTTAAGCGGGTCGCCGGTATTTCGCAACAGCGAAGTGCAGGCGTTATTGAAGCACGTCGGAACTCTCGAACGATCGTAAAGACTCGGAATAAACGAGCTTTCGACGTTGTTTCTGTCAATTGCCGGAACGAAATACTGGTAGCGAACACCGTAATCAAGCGTTATGTTCGGGCGGATTCGCCAGGTGTCCTGAGCGTAAAATTCGCGCCGTCCGAGATCCAATTTAAATGTAATGTCAAATTGGTCTTCGACGTAGGAATTGGCGCGACCGAGCAGAAAACTGCCGAGTCCGACACCGGTCTGCGTCAGCGTAACATTGGTCGCACCATTCAGAGCCGTGCCGCGCGATTGTATCTGGTCAAAAGTGAAAGAGCCTTGCGTATTGTTGCTGGCATTTTCGTTTTTACCTTCGCGGGCATACTCGCCGCCGAATTTCATCGTGTGATTGCCGTATGTCCAGCTTAAATTATCGCGTATTACCTGACTGCGGTATCGAATATCGTAACCCTGCGTCGAACCGACAAACGAAATGCCGGGGATTGATAATCCTGGAATCGCATTGAAATTGTTTTCGGGAAATGCTTGCCCGACGCTGCCCGGTCCATTCGTCAAGCCGTAGTCTGACAATCTTCCGCGACCGACGAGAATCGTATTAATATGATTCTGCGAAAAATTGTAGGAAAGCTCGTTAGTGACTGAAGATGTCAAAACACTGTTATAAGTGATTGCCAGAATCTGTCCGGGAACGTTCGTATTCGTCGTCGCCACATTCGGAAGACTGATGCCGTTAAAGAGCCCGCCCGGTTCTTGAGTATCATTCAAGTCGTGCGTGTAGCGTCCGAAAATCGAATTGCTTTTGTTTATAGTATGGTCAATGCGGACGACTTCCTGACGGGTATTTTGAATAGTGTTGGCATTATAAACAAAACTATTGCCGCCGGAATTCGGCAGCGGAAAAGCACTCAGAAAAGCGCGCGCAATCGGGCTGATGTCCGAAGCCGGAATGATATTTCCGGCGTAAGCGCGATTTGCGGTGTTAAAAAGCTGATTCGCCCGCGCCTGAATAACCGCTCCCGTCGTATCTGTAACAAACAGTGGTGTGGCGGTAACAACTGTTCCGCTCGTGCCGTTTGCCTGCAAATAAAGCGGTAAACCGAGTGCGAGTCGAGCCGAGAAATCTCCAGCGCGTTCAGCCGCTGTCGGGACGCTCGTCGTATTAGTCGTCGAAGCGCGGCTGATGCGGCGAAAATCCTGCGAATAGAAAAAGAAAGTTTTGTTTTTTCCAGAAGTGGCAAATGGTCCGCCTTCGCCGAAATGCAGAAACGGCAGCGGTCCGCTGAATGTGCCGCCGAAAGTATTGTAGCGAAGTCGCGGAGTCGGTGCTAGCGGTTTGCCGTCGAGACCGAGACCGCGACGGTTATTGAAAAAAGTGTTGGCGTTAAATCTATCGTTGCGGACAAATTCGTAAAGCGAACCGTGATAATCGTTGCCGCCGCTTTTGGTAACGACCGTTACCACGCCGCCAGCCGAACGTCCGAATTCCGCCGTGTAGTTCGATGTTAATACTTTAAATTCTTTAATCGAGTCAACGGTCGGCGTTGAAAGCAGTGTAATGTTCGAGCCGCCGTCTGTATTGTTCACGCCGTCAACAAGAAAATTAACGCCATTGCGTCGCAGCCCGTTTATAGAAATACTGGCGCGGTTGGTCAAACCGAGAGAAGTTTCATCCGTTAAATCTGAGCTAACGCCGGGAACGAGTTCCAGCAATTTTGTAAAATCGCGGTTGACGAGCGGAATTTCGATGATTTGCTTATTGCTAATCAAGGTTTGTCCGGTCGGACTTTCCTGAATCAAAGGCGGTTCGTCGGTTACAGTTACTGTTTCCGACAGCGCGCCGACTTCCAAAACAATTGCTACTTGCCGGCGGTCTCTAACGTTTAGCGTTATATTTTGAACGTAACGTTTAAAACCGCTCTGTTCGACCGTAACCGTATAGCTGCCCGGCATCAGCGGGCTGACGTTGTAGTTGCCTTCGTCGTTGCTCTGAACCGTTCGCGTCGAGCCGTTTTCCGTGTTGCTTATAATAACCGTCGCGTTCGGAATGCCCGCGCCCGCCGAATCGGTTACCTGTCCGGTAATTGCCGCCGCCGTTTCTTCCTGTGCCGTTGCCGATACGCTCAGTCCCAAACACAGGACAAGCGCGATGAAAATCGTGTTTATTGTTTTTTTGCAGTTGAATGTCATTTTCTTTTTCCTCCTTAGAGTTTCTTTGAAATACTGTTGAAAGCCATAATAAATATTTAGATTTTTGGAAATATCTTCAAGAATTCGTTATGGATAAAACTGCGACGAAATCTCTCAAAACCACCAAGTCTAACAAAATAAAGGTTGTAACAAAAAATTAAGGTAGTTGAAATTGTTTATAAACCGAAACCGCTTATTTGTAAAGCAAAAATGATGCCCGACGTTTTCTAAATTCCTCTACACCATTCTGTCGAGATTTTTCAATCGCTTCGGGCGCGTCGCCGCGTTTCATGCGCTCGAAAACTTCGCTGTTTGCCAGCAGCCGATTGTAGTTTTCCGGTTTCCAATCATTCGGAAAAAGTTTTCGTAAAGCGGCGGCAATTTCAATTCCGGTTGCGACGGATTTGAAATTTTCACGGTTTGTAATGATTATATTTATTCCGCCTGATTGTTCGCCTTTGAAAACCGAAGCGTTCGGCGTGAATTTTATTGACACGAAACGAACGCCGCTCAAATTTTCCTCGTTCAAATAGGCGGCAAGTTTTTGACCGTCAATATAAGGTGCGCCGACGACTTCAAACGGCGTGTCCGTGCCGCGTCCGACTGATAAATTTGTTGTTTCGAGCAAGCCGATTCCCGGATAAAGCGTCGCTTCGGTCAGCGAACGCATATTCGGTGAAGGATTAACCCACGTTTGCATCGTTTGGTCAAACCACATTGCCCGCGTCCAGTTTTCCATTTTTATCACGCGCAAATCCGCGCCGATTTTCTTTTCGGCGTTCATCATCTGCGCGAGTTCGCCGATGGTCATTCCGTGACGGACGGGCACTGTATGAGATACGACAAACGACAATTTATCCGCGTCGGCAATCGCGCCTTCGACCGTTATGCCGTTGATCGGATTCGGTCTATCTAATACAAACACTGGCTTTCCGGCTTTCGCCGCTTCCTCCAAAACATTCAAAAGCGTCGCTTCGTAAGTGTAAAAACGAACGCCGATGTCTTGAATATCAAAAACAACCGCGTCCAAATCTTTTAGTTGTTCAGGCTTCGGACGGCGCGTTTCGCCGTAAAGCGAATAAACGGGCAAACCTGTTTTTTCATCTGTCGAATCATTAATTCTAGATTGGTCGAGTTCGCCGCGAATGCCGTGTTCGGGCGAAAAAAGCGCAGTCAATTTTACATTCGGCGCGGCTTTTAAAACGTCAATTGTTGGAACGCCCAACAAATCTTTGCCCGTTTGATTTGTCACCAAGCCGATCTTCAAACCGTTTAATTCTTTGAAATTGTTTTTTTCGAGAACGTCAATGCCGTTCAAAACCTTT
>JBDTSO010000034.1:0-13266 GCA_039931085.1 Acidobacteriota bacterium
CGTTTTGTTTTTTAATTTCCACAATCGGCGCATCGGTCGGCGCGACGTTGTGCGATTGGATCAGCCCGCACTTTATTATTCTTGACATAGTTTTTCCTCGACTATTTTATTTAATTGCTGCATTAAATTTCGCATCATCAATCGCCGCGTTGTTTTTCACGTCCGTAATCTTGCGCGTCCAACTGATGTTCGGCATCGCGTAGCGCACGGTCGTCGGCAATTTCACGCCGCCGAAATCTTTGTAATCGGCATAATCAACCTGATATTGAAAATTGCCGAGAACCGTCGGCGTAAAAGCGATGCGGCGGACGAGCAGATTTGTCTGCACATCAAAATAAAGTCTTTCGCGCCCGTTTTCAGCAGTTGAAGCATTTACAACAAAAACTTCACGCACGTCAATTTTGTCAACAAACCGAAAATCCATTTTCGCATAAATTGCTTGAACATTCGGATTAGCAAAAATCTGTGCTTCACGCTTTATTTGCTCAGCTTCGTCCGCTTTTAGTTTTACTTTCTCACCATTTCCGAGTTTCAAAACCTGCGAACCGTCGTAAATTTCCACGCTCACATAATCGCCGTATTCTTTTGAAGGATAAATCGTTTTGACGAGCATTTTATCGCTTTTCTGCAAAATTTCTTCGTCCTCAAAAGTCTTCCCGTCTGGCTCGACGCGCTGTGCTTTTATCTGCCGCGAAGTTATTTTTGCGAGATTCGTTTTTCCGCCAAGTGCCGTTTCATATTTTGCCAAAATCTCTTCAACCGACGGTTTTTTATCAGGTTGTTTCGGGCGTTCTTCACGAACGACGGGTATCAAAGGAATCGTCGCCTGCGGATGCGGTTTGCCCTGATGACAAGTATTGCAGTTGATTTCCGGGCGACCCTCAAAATAATTTTTGTTCATTTCAAAAGTCATCCTGAGCATATTTCGCGCAATATCTTTATGCTCAAAACCTTCCTTCTCAAAATCGCCGTCATTTGAAGCGTGGCAAAACGCACAATTCACGCCCAAACTTGCAGACATCATATTCATCACCTTACCCATCTGATCGGCGGGCATATCGTTCAAAACCTTGATGCTCTTAAATTTCTGTCCCGCAGTTTCGATTTTCGTCTGCGTGTTGCCTTTGGTTACCAGAAAAACACACGCGAAAAATGCGAAAGTGAAAATTGTGATGATTTTAATGCTTGTCTTCATATTTTATTCAAAAGGGTCGTAAATCTTTCCCGACGCTAAATCAAAAGTTTGCGTAGTTTTGATTTGAACAAAAATTTTATAATCTCTAGATTCGTCAGTATATCCAGATAATCTAACTGCATCTTTCAAAGTCGAATCTTCCAAAAGCTCAATATAGCCGAATCTTTCTTCACGTTCAATTATTCCTTTTTCAGCTTTCGATAAATTCAAATACTGAACTTTCCAACTGCCATCGTCGCCCCAAAGACAACCGGCAATAAAACCAAACGGATAATAATTTAGTGAAGTCAGAGGACGATTAACTGTCGTAATTTTACATAACTCTTCACTCGTTTGGTGAATAAATTCTCGACTTTCAGTTGTTTCCTCTAAATCTTTTTCAGAAGGATTATTTATTCTTCTTTTTGAAATATCTCCGCCGATTTTGCCTTTCGCGCTGATAGTTTCCCAAAATGTTTCTTGTTCCATATATGTCGGAACAAAATAATCTGTCGGGCAAAATCCGCCCGCGCTCAATTCTTCGCCGCCAATATCTTTACAGGAAGGAAGTTCCATTATTCTCGTTACGGTATAATCAGGCGAGTAAAGCGCGAAATCCTTCCCGTCTTTTTGAAAATGGCAGAACGTATTGAAAAGCGAGGAATAATTTCTTTTGTATTCGCCTATTTGTTCTTCGGCATTATTTTCAACTTTAAAAACGCCGACATTTAAATACTTCCAGTAATTTTTCCCATTATCAATTTCGTTTAAGACTTTTGCAATGTATTTCATTCCGTTTTATTAGAGTGAATAAAAAACCAATCCAAAATCCAAAATCAAATTAGCTCATCCAATTAACACCCGCTTCAGGATTCCATTTCGTCGTCGTTTTCTTCAATTTCGTCCAAAATTCAATCGAACTTTTGCCCGTAATATCGTTCGCCCCAAACCGCGATTCGTTCCAACCGCCGAACGAAAACGGTTCACGCGGAACGGGAACGCCGATGTTCACGCCGATCATTCCCGCGCTTGCGTGTTCCATAATATAACGCGCCGCGCCGCCCGATTGCGTGAAAACCGAAGCCGCGTTGCCGTATGGATTCGCATTTTCGATCTTTAACGCCTCGTCGAGATTTTCCGTTCGCATAATCGAAATTACGGGACCGAAAATTTCCTCTTTCGCCACCGACATTTCCGACGTTACAAAATCAATCACAGTCGCGCCGACGTAAGTGCCGTTTTCCTTGCCTTCGACAACTGCGCCGCGTCCGTCAACAAGGACTTTCGCGCCGTTTGATTCGGCTTCGGAAATATAATTTTCGATTCGCTCTTTCGCCTCTTTTGAAATTACCGCGCCGAGATTTTTGCCCGCGACGACTTTTCTGGCTTCTTCGCAAATCTGCTGAATAATCGGATTAACATCGCCAACCGCCAACATCGCCGAAGCCGCCATACATCTTTGCCCCGCGCAGCCCGACATCGAAGCCGTTACATTCGTCGCCGTCATCTGCGGATTCGCATCAGGCAAAACAAACAGATGATTTTTCGCGCCGCCGAGCGCAACACAGCGTTTCAAATGATGCGTAGATTGCTGATAAACCAACTTCGCAACCTTCGTCGAACCGACAAAACTGACCGCTTCAATATCTTTATGAGCGCAAATTCCTTCGACAATTTCTTTCCCGCCGTTGATGACATTAAAAACGCCGTCGGGCAAACCCGCTTCTTTCAATAATTCCGCCATTCTGACCACCGAAAGCGGCACGAGTTCCGACGGTTTCATAATCATCGTATTGCCCAAAACAAGCGCGTTCGGCATTGTCCAATTCGGCACCATCAACGGAAAATTAAACGGCGCGATTGACGCGACAACGCCGAGCGGAAAATGTTCCGTCCGACATTCGACACCGCGTGAGACTTCGAGAATCTCGCCTGAAACAAGCTGCGGCATCGAACACGCAAACTCCGTCAATTCGATAGATTTCTCAACTTCCGCCTTCGCTTCATCGTAAGTTTTGCCGTTTTCTTCGGAAACCAAATTCGTCAATTTGTCTAAATTCTCTTCCAAAAGCTGACGATATTTAAAAAACACCTGAACGCGCTCTTTAATCGGCGTTTTGCTCCAAGAATCAAACGCCTTTTTCGCCGATTCAACCGCCGCATTTAATTCGTCAACTGTGGACATCGGAACTTGCGACAACAAATTCCCATCAATCGGCGACGTAACATCTAAACTTTCCGTCGAACTGCTTTCTTGGAAAGAGCCGTTATAATAGTTTTTAACTTTTTCGTATTTCATAATTTTACTTCGTCGGTTGATTAAATTTCGCATCATCAATCGCTGTATTTTGCTTGACTTCCGTAACCTTTCGCGTCCAAGAGCGTCCCGGAATTGACCACTTGACGAGATACGGAATTTTCACACCGTCAACTGCGCGGTAGTCGTCGTAATCAACTTGATACGGGAAAAATCCGAGAACCGTCGGCGAGAACAATGAACGGCGCACGGGCAAACCTGTTTGTTTGTCGAAATAAAGCCGTTCGCGTCCGCCCGAAGCGGTTGCGGCGCGAACAGCCCAAACATCTTTGTCGTTGATTTTATCGCTTCCCGAAACCGCGATCTGCGCGTATGTTTCCTTGAGTTTTAGCGGGTTAACCTGCGCTTCATCTTTAAATTGTTCGAGCAGAAAATCGGTTACGGTATATTCGGCTTTGCCGCCGTTTGTCCAAGCGTCCGCGCCGTTGTAACCGATTGAAAACGGCATTTGCGGAACATTTGAGATGACCAGCATTTTGTCCGGCATTTTCTCATAAATTTCTTCGGGAAAAGGCTGTCCTTCATTCTGTGTGCGCGTCGCTTTGATGGTGCGCGTTTTTACTTTTTCGACAGCATCTTTGCCGCCCAGAGCCTGCACATATTTGTCTAAAACCGCGTCAATCGTCGGCAGAGTTTCTTTTGTTCCGCCGCCGAAATTCGGACGCTGGAAAAGATTTTGTCCGAGCGCGGGCTGTGAATTCGGATGCGGTTTGCCGCTATGACAAGTTGCACACGAAACTTCCGTGCGTCCGTTAAAGTTGTTTTTATTGATGGCAAACGTCATCGTAATCATCTCACGAGCCGTCTGTTTTTCTTCTTTTGCATCGCTTTCCCACTGTTCGGGAATGTGGCAAAAATTGCATTTTACGCCGAGCGAAGCCGACATAATTTCCATCACGCTGTCGAGCTGCTCGGCGGGCATATCCTTTAAGACTTTGATGTTTTTATAAACTTCGGCGGCGGTTTTGGCTTTTGTCTGCCCGGTTTGCATCTGACCGGCGCGTGTAAAAACGAGCGCACTGCCGACGGCAAAAACTAACAGAACCATGAATTTAATTTTTTGCTTCATATCTAATTTTCTCCGACTTGAATTTGAAATAGAAAAACTGGTTTAACGACAAACTTTGTCGTTAAAATAATCGCTTTCGGTTAATTTAGCTTGTAATATAAAGTGAAGCAAGTTTTTTGGCAGAACATCAAACAAAAATCGTTTATTTTTTACGTTTTTCTTCGAGGGCGGCTTCGGCGATATTGGCAAGCCACCAAAATGCACCTTTCGCGCCTAAATGCTCGAACATCAACTTGGAAACTTTGGGATGAATTTTCGCCGTCTTTAAAAGCAATTTTTTGAATGAAACGAACGGAATACGATCTTGAAACATTTCCTGACTAATTTTCGCGTCTAATTTGCTCAATGCCATCATCACCGCGTTCATCGTTTCATTAACGGCGGAAGGTTTGCTTTTCGGCATCGGGCGCATAAATTCGGCGAGGCTCGACATTTGCGCGACGCGCGGTTCGTAAGCGTTGATCTGTAAGAGCGTTTTCTCGTCAAAAGTATTTTCCCGCAAAGCGTTTTCGGTTAAATCCGTCAATTTTCGCAAATTTCGGACGTGCGAACCGAATCCGCAAAACGTCAGCGGGCTTGAAAGACCGGCGGCATCGCCAACCAATAAAACTCTGTCGGTCGCCGTTTTTTTGATATTGTTCCAGCCTTGATGATGAATGCTCGGAATATAGCCGAAAACCGGCTTGACGACGCGCCACGAACCGTTTTTTGTTTTGTAATCGGGCAATTTTTCAAAATAATCTTCAAATAATTTGAACAGAGATTTATCAGCTTTCGATTCAACCGAATCGTAAAAAAACAGGTAAGTTGTGTATTCGTCTTTGACCGGATTTCCCGCGAAACCTTCCCAGATTAATTGGCGATAATCGGAAGCGTCTTCGGTGCTGACGAGAATTTCGCCGACGGAAAAATCAACTTCCTTTTCATCCTCGCCGCGTTTGAAACCAGTCGCTACTGTGCCGACTGTCGGGCAAACGTGCGTGATTGATTTACCCTCATTTAACTGACGCGAAACCGGAGAATTTGTCCCGCAAGCGTCAACAAAAAGTTTGGCGGCGAAAAGTCGACGTTTGCCGTTTTTCGTGTTCTCACATTCGACTAAGACTTTATCTTCGTTCACGTATGCGCGAACGAAGCGCAAATTGTTGATGATGACGAAATTGGTTTTTTTTAATTTTTCAACCGCCAAATGCAGCAGTTTATCGGCTTCGAGTGCAACGTCCAGAACATTGTCCATAAAAAGCGGCGGCGTTTTTATCTTGGAATTCGCGTCGTAAAATTTGACGAAACCCGTTTTGTAACGATTTGAAACGGCGGTTTCAATTTCTTCTTCGGTGAAAAGTCCGGCGCGGACAAATTCCTGTAATTCTGCGTCGGAAATATTCCAATCGCGGTGTGTTTTGCCGACTGTGTGTGCGTCGAAAACCAAAACCTTCCGATTGTATTTTGTCGCCATCACAGCCGCGTGAAGCAAGCCGAGTGTTCCGCCGGCGTAAATTATTTCAAATTCATTCTCAATCTCCAGATTTTTCGGCGCATCGTCAAACAAGATTACTTCGTTCGTTTGGTCAGGATTTTCACGAAACATCTGCCAACGCTGTTCGATTTCCCAAATTCGGTTGATCCACGATTCTCGGTTTGGAAGATGCGCCAGATTCTCGACTGTTTTTGGAAAGCGGCGGCGAAGTTCAGTGAGATTTAATTTCGTGATCGGCGAATTTGTCGGCATATATCAATCATAAATTCGGCTGACGGTGTAAGCAACTTTAATTAAATAAAAAAACATCCGCGAAAATACGGATGTTTTTTATTTGGAATTCGACTTTAGAGAATGTTATCTTCTCGGACTGATAAATGCACCATTATTATCTCCGTTTTTGACGGCAACGTAAATTATGGCGGCGGCAACAGCTCCGCCGAAAACAATAAGCGGTGCCAGCGCACTAACGCCGCCGGTTTTATCCTTATCGTCATCTTGAGCGGTTTTGACAGGAACAACCGTCGTTCCGTTATTTATATAAACCGCGCCGGTTTCGGCAAAGGCATTGGTTATTCCCGCTTGAACATCAACGCTGAAAACGCCTTTTTGTTGGGCTTCATTGCTGATTAAACTGTCGGGAGTTTGAATATTTACTTCAACGCCTTCGTTGTTGAAAACTTTAATTTGTCCGGCGGACAATGTTCCCGAAATTTTATTTTCGCTGAAACTCAAACTCAAATTCGAGTTAGGTGATAAATTAATAAAGCCGAGTTTTCCCAATTTAACGGTAGCAGATGTTTTTTCGTTTGTGGCAATTGTGCCGGATGAAAAGAATGTGCGACCGCTGTAAGCGAGTTCTCCGTTGATCGTCGCTGAAACGTCGTTGCCGTTTGCATTAGAACCGGAAACGATAAGTTCTCCCATTAAAGATTTGTTATCCGGCATTGCCGAAGCAGTCATCGTATAAGTGCTAAAAACAGCCAGCATCAAGCAGAAAGTTAAAGTGTGGCGAAGCCAAGTCGCATTTGTGTTTTTCTTCATTTCTGAAACTCCTTTGATTTTTAATTATTGAAATTTATTGTATTGGATTCTTATAAATTTGTTCTAAGGTAATACTTTGAAAGAATAAAGTCAATACTTTTTCAATCTTTTTTTGATTTAAGTTTTATTACCGACGAATTTCTCCAAACCTTTACAAACTATGTGTTTTTGCCTGATTCCAAAGTGCGTCCATTTCCTGTAAACTCGTTTTTTCTAAAGATTTGCCGTCTTTTTTTAACTCTTTTTCGATAAAAGCGAATCGTTTACGAAACTTTCGATTTGTCTTTTTCAAAGCGGTTTCGGCATCAATTTCCAGTTTTCGCGCTAAGTTCAAAACAACAAATAAAACATCACCGATTTCCGCGCTGATTTCATCAATTTTGTCTTCGGCAAGAGCCGTTTTGAGTTCGCTGACTTCTTCATCTAATTTATCAAAAATCTGCTTGACGTTTTCCCAGTCAAAACCGACTTTGGCAGCTTTTTTCGTTAATTTTTGTCCTTCGAGCAAAGCTGGAAAATTGAGCGGCACATCTTCTAAAATCGAATCTTTTTTCTTTTCTTTTTTGCCGGAAGCGGCGCGTTCCAATTTTTTCAGTTCGTCCCAATTATTTAAAACATCGTTTGCCGTTTCCAGTTTTTTGTCGCCGAATACGTGCGGATGGCGCAAAATTAATTTATTTGTAACGCCCTTGACAACTTCGTCAATCGTAAAATCGCCTTTTTCCTTTGCAATCGTCGAATGAAAAACGACTTGCAACAGAACGTCGCCCAATTCTTCGCGCAAATTCGTCGTGTCGCCGGTTTCGTCCGCTTCATAAATTGCGTCAAACGCTTCGTGGGCTTCTTCCAAAAGATACTGCGCCAGCGAAGCATAAGTTTGTTCTCTGTCCCACGGACAACCGCCCGGCGCACGAAGTCGCGCCATTACATTTATTAGATCGTTAAAATTTTCAGACATAATTCGAATGGCAAACGGCAGATAATACTTTAAAAATAAAATTTGCCATTAAGAAATAATGATTTTGAACTTTCTTTCGCCAAAATGCTAATATCGAAATATTAATTTTGTTAGTTACAAGGGAAAAGAAATGATTGGAAAAGAAGATTTGAACAACGAAGAACAAACAGCGGTAAAAGTTACAGACAAGCGAAAATTTAATCTCGACGGCAGCGTCCGCGAAGGTGTCGAACTTGAAACGAAAAAGCCGAAGCCGGAAGACGTGCCGATTTATGAGCCGAGTGAGGAAACAGTTGAAACTTACAACAGCGCATCGGTTGAAAAAAAAGTGCAAGCCGAAGCTGAAGCTGAAATTACTGAAGAAGATTTTGATCCTGAAAATTTTCCCGGCGCGGACGATCCGGCAAGTTTCATTAATTTTATGACGACTCTAGCTTCACAATCCGCCGCGGCACTCGGCGCGATGCCTAATCCGGCGACCGGACAGCGCACGGTTGATTTGGAAACCGGAAAATACTGGATTGACGTTTTGGCAATGCTCGGCGAAAAAACAGAAAATAATCTGCTTCCGCAGGAAGCAAAATTACTTGAAGGAATTTTAGGCGATTTGCGAATGCAATATGTCCAACTCGTGCGGATGACGGAAGAAAAACTAAAGGCACAAGCCGCTCAGAAATTTTCCGCTAATGACATTCTTGGGAAGAAATAGTTTATAGAATTATGCAGAATGTAGAAATATTTAAAACAGAATTATGGCGCGAGTTTGAGGCGTTAGCAAAAGCCGAAAAGGAAAGTCCGTTGGAACTTTTAACGGACTTTCTCAAAGAACATATCGAATTCCGTTCCGATTCGGCTTTGTTTGATAAAATTGCCGAAGAAGGTTTTAACAGCGAATACACGGAAGACAACGCGGTTGAACTTGTTCACCGCGCCCGACTTGAGAAAATGAGGAATTGATTTGGCAGTAAAGAGAGATCGAATTCCTTCCTTTTTTGATACGAATCTTTTTATTACGCGGTTTATCAAACACAATCGTTACGGCATAAATCGGCACGTGATTGACTTGTGGCAGGAACAGCGAAAAATTCAACTGAGTTCTCAGCCAATCGCTGCAAGACGAATATTTGTATGTTTTGAAAAAATATTTCAATATTTCGGATTCCCGCTTGGAAACTTTAGCAAACCGTCTTGAAACCGCTTCATATATTACCCGCGTTAATCTCGGCAAACGCTTTTATTTAAGCCGCGATCCGAAAGATAATATGCTGCTCGACACGGCGCATATCGGAAATGCAAAGTTTCTGATTTCGCTCGATAAAGACCTTTTGGAAATTCCGAAATCAGACTTGAAAGGTTTTTGTTTTGAAATTGTTACACCGTTTGAATTTCTCAAAAAAATCGGTGAAATTTAAAGTATGAAATTGACATTTTTAGGAACGGGAACATCAACAGGCGTTCCGTCAGTCGGTTGCGATTGCGAAACTTGTCTTTCAAATGATCCGCGTGATAAACGTCTGCGCGTTTCGATTTTGATTGAACACGCGGGCAAAACTATTTTGGTTGACACTTCGATAGATTTTCGCCAGCAAGCCTTACGCGCCAAAATAAAATATCTCGACGCGATTTTGATAACGCACTGCCACGTTGACCACGTTTTCGGACTCGACGACATTCGCCCGCTGAATTTTCGTTACGGCGCGATGGGAATTTTCGCCGACGAACTCGCTTGGAAAGATTTGCGCCGCATTTTTCAATACATCTTCCAACCGACACATTTCGGCGGCGGTCTGCCGCAACTTATTCCGCACACGATTGTAAAAAACGCGCCGTTCTGCATCGGCAAAGATTTGGAAATAACGCCGCTCGAAGTCATTCACGGCAAACTTCCCGTCATCGCTTACCGTTTTAATGATTTCGCGTATGCCACCGATTTGAATTTTATTTCGGATGAATCAATTGACGGACTTCGTGATCTGGACGTTTTAGTTTTGGATTGTGTGCGAATCAAACCGCATTCGACGCATCTCGGCTTAAACGAAGCACTCGAATACATCGAACAAATCAAACCCAAACGTGCTTTTTTAACACATCTGAATCACGATATTATGTATCAGCGCGATTCTAAACTGCTTCCCGATAATGTGCAGTTTGGTTATGATGGATTGGTTGTTGAAGATTAGGGAAATCAGTTTATGAATAATTTGCGAATTTTCACAAAAATAATTCTTTTATTAATATTCTGTTTAGTTTCTCTTGCTCATCTAACGAACAAAAAGAACCAGTCAAAGTAAGCGCAAATCAACAAGACAACACGGAAGAAATTAAAGGAAACCAAGTTAACCAGCAAAATGATAATGAAGAAGTTAAGGAAATAAAAGTTGAAGTTGTTTCAGGAGAAAATAATGAATTAACAACTAAAGATTTAACTCAAAATCGTGATCTGAATCAATATGATCAAGGTGGTCATTTTGACTGTCGAGGTTTGATTGCAAAAAATGAATCTCGCGTTCAATGCAACGAAAATAAAATTCGAGATTTTATTTGGCAACATTGGACAAAGAAAAAACGAGGTTATATCAGAGTTACATATAACTCTGTTGATGCAACTAGCACATCGCATATTTTCATTGAGCCGAATGAGAAAAGCGAATGGCAAATCGCTTGGAAAATTGCGCGGTTACATGCAATGCCACAATACAATAACTTGCTAACTGATATTTTAGGAATTACTTCTGTAGAACAAATCAAAGATGAACCCGAAAAGGGTAAGTGGGCTTTAATGTTTAAAAATAAATCAGGCTCAATTGTGCAAACATTTCCACATTTTTACATTGAGAAATAATGAACCTTAAATTCTGCAAAGCAAAACGCGAGGATTTACCGAAAATCGTCCAAATGCTCGCCGATGATTTTCTCGGCAAACAGCGGGAACGATTTGCGAATCCTTTGCCGGAAAGTTATGTGAAGGCGTTTGAGGAAATCGAAGCGGACAAAAACAACGAATTAATCGTCGCGGAAAATGAGGGCGAGATCGTGGGCGTGTTGCAAATCACATTTACGCCGTCAATCAGTTTTCAAGGCGGCAAACGCGCATCGGTCGAATCGGTCAGAGTTGACGAAAAATATCGCGGTTGCGGCATCGGCAAAGAATTGATGCTCTGGGCAATCGAACGCGCACGGCGGGAAAATTGTCATATCTTACAACTGACGACCAACAGCGAACGCACGGACGCACGCACATCGTTTTTATGAAAATCTCGGTTTTCACGGAACGCATCTCGGAATGAAATTGTATTTGAAATGAATTTCAAATGCTGCCGGACGGATTTTTCTTGAAAAATCCTCTTTTCACGAACCGCAAACAATACGAACAATTATAATTTAACTTTTTGCCTCAGTCGCAATTTCCGGTGATTGACGCACCGGAACGAGCAAAACAGGACATTCTGTTTTTTCGATGACGCGCGTCGGAACGCTGCCGAGCGGCAATTTTTCGATGCGGTGCGCTCCGCCGCGTCCGTGCGTCGCCATTACAATTAAATCGGCACTTTCACTTTTGGCAAAGGCGAGAATCGTGCGCGCCGGTCCCGAACCGCCGAGCAAAACTTTTGTCTGCGTTTTTTCCGAATCGAGTCGGGCGGCGATTCCGTCCAGATATTGCTGCATCGTTTCGGCGTAGTTTTCAGATTCCGCGCCTTCCGGCACTGACACGAGCAAGACTTCGTTGTGAAATTCGTCAGCCAGAAGTTTAACAAGCGGCAAAACACATTCCGCTTCCGCCGAACCGTCGAGCGATACTATTATTTTCTTAAATTCCGTATAACGGCTTTCCCATTTGTCAGTCGGACGAAGCAGCAAAATCGGTAGATTAGTGCGCTCAATCAGACGTTGTGAAACGCTCGTTTTCAACAAACGTCCGACTTCAAAACCGCCGTTTGTGCTGATGACGATTAAATCGGCGGCATTTTCGAGCGCGAGCCGATTTATTTCCCGCGCCGGTCCTGCGCCCTGCGACATTACAAAACCGGCGGAAATCGAATCATCTTTGATCAATTTGGCGGTGCGCTGCAAATATTCTTCATTATTAAAAGGCACGGCGGCACTTTCGTTGGATTTTTTATTGACTTTGACATTCGCCAAAATTAAATCCGCCGCGAAAACACCGGCTAAACGCCGCGCAATCGGCAGCGATTGTTCGGCAAGCATCGAACCGTTGAGCGGAACGAGAATTTTTTTAAGTTTTACGTCAGATTCGTTTTCATCATCTACAAAATCGAGATATTTTTGTCCGGCGACGAGCAAGCCCAAACGATCTTCAACCGAACCCGGCGCACCGAGTTTTTTGCGGTAATAACTGAAAACCAAATAAAGAGCCGGAATAAATATCAGATAAGTCCACGCGCCTTCAAAAAAGCGTTCGCCGAAAATAATCAAGGTTGCGCCGGAAGTCAAAAGCGCGGCAATAATTGTTCCGGCAAGTGAAAACGCGCTGAGAGGCGAAAATTTTTTCCGCAGTTCTCTCAAAAGTCGCTTACTCGCCGCCCAACCCGTCATACTCAGTAAAATGAAAACTCCGGCGGCGTAAAGAGCGAGATAAGTTTCTTCCTGAGTGCCGAAAAGCAAAAAGCAGATGACGACAATTCCGACTTCGAGCCAGACGGGTTTATCAGCCACGTCAAAATGATTTCGTTCGCCGTAAGCTGCCGGAATATAATGACGATGGCGCAAACCTAACGCCAGATTCTGCAAACCCTGTGCGCTTGCCGCGCAAGCCGATAAAAGAACGGCGACTCCGATCAAAGTTCCGAGATATGAAGCCCACACCGGAAGCAGTTGATTCATCGTCTGCGTAAAAACTGAAACCTGTTCGTTGGTCGGATCGGACAGCGCGAAAATTGCAGGACCGACGACGAGCATCGTCAGTGAAGTCGTTCCCATAATAATTATCAAACTGCCGAACGATTTGCGGCTTTTCTGTTCGCGCGTTCCGTCGTAAGCGGCGACAAGATTGGCGAAAATTTCGATGCCCGTCATTAAAGCCAAAATCCGCGCGTAACCGGCAAGCGTGAAATGCAGATATTGCGGGCTGAACGCCTGAAGATTTATCGCGGGAATATCAAAGCCGAACTTTAAAAGACTGGCGAAAATCATTATCCACAACAATAAAAGAATGGCAAAAGTCGCCGGACCGAAGGCGCGTGCCGCCATTTTCGGACCGCGATTAACG
>JBDTSO010000035.1:0-12845 GCA_039931085.1 Acidobacteriota bacterium
GCGTGATGATTCTTGCTCCAATTGTGCGCGGACGCAAAGGCGAATTTAAAAAGGAACTCGAAAAACTGCACAAAGACGGCTTTGTCCGCGCCAGAATTGACAATGAGATGCGTCTGCTTGATGAAGAAATCAAATTAAACAAACGCGCCAATCACACGATTGAAGTCGTCGTTGACCGGCTTTTAATCAAGGAAGATATAAAAGATCGTTTGAATGAATCGGTGAAAACCGCTTTAAAATTGACCGACGGCGCGGTTTTGATTTCGATTATTGACGGCGACGAAAAACTTTATTCGGAAAAAATGGCGTGCGTCAATTGCGGAATCAATATCGCCACACTCGAACCGCGTTCGTTTTCGTTTAATTCATCTTACGGCGCGTGCAAACGCTGCCAAGGCTTGGGCGTTGTCGCGGAAATGGACGCGGACAAAATCTTGCCCGATCAAAGCGAAATTGCCGGAAAAATCAAATTTTTAAACGAAACCGACAAATCCGGCGGCAGATTTCTCAACTCCGCGCTCAAAGCCATCATCGAAAAATTCACCGACGGCGACAAGTTAGTCTCACCGGAAGAAGAAAAAACCAAAAACCAAAAGTCAAAAACCAAAAACCTTTTCGATTTACCATTTGAAGAACTGCCGAAAGAAATCCGCGACGCGTTCTGGAACGGCACGAAAAAACGTATGACGTTTCAGCAGGGAACTTATAAATACGAAAGCGACTGGAAAGGTGCGCTTCGGGCGATGCGCGAACGACTGGAAACGCCGCCTTCGCAAAAAGTGCGCGAGGCTTTGGAAGAACTCGTGTCGCCCGCGCCGTGTCCCGACTGCAAAGGCAAACGCTTGCAGCCGGACAGTTTAGCGGTCAAAGTCGGCGGTTTCGGCATTGATGATTATGTAAATTTGCCGATTGACAAAGCGGTCGGTAAATTTGTCGAAATCACTCTCAACAGCCGCGAGGAAAAAATCGCGGGTTTGGTGTTAAAGGAAATCAAAGAACGTCTGCAATTCCTAAACGCCGTCGGTTTGGGTTATTTGACGCTTGATCGCGCCTCTGGAACTTTGTCCGGCGGCGAAGGTCAGCGTATTCGCTTGGCGACGCAGATCGGTTCGAAACTTCGCGGCGTTCTCTACGTTTTGGATGAACCTTCAATCGGTCTGCATCCGCGAGATAATCAAAAACTTATCGAAACTTTGCACGAGTTAAGAGATTTGGGAAACACGGTTTTAGTCGTCGAACACGACGAAGAAACGATTGAAAACGCCGATTATGTTGTTGATTTAGGACCGCTCGCCGGAACGCACGGCGGGGAAATTATTGCAGTCGGAACGCCGAAGGAAATTAAGAAAAACAAAAATTCGATTACGGGAAAATATCTATCGGGCAAATTGAAAATCGAAATCCCCGAAGTTCGCCGTTTGCCGAACGGAAAAAATATCACGGTCAAAGGCGCACGGGCGCATAATTTGAAAAATATTGATGCGACCTTTCCACTCGGACTTTTAACAGTTGTTACCGGCGTTTCCGGTTCGGGGAAATCCACGCTGGTTGACGATATTCTTTATCCGGCATTAGCGAAATTCGTTTATAAATCGGCAACAACGCCGCTCGAACACGATTCGATTGAAGGTTTGGAACTGGTTGATAAAATCATCGAAATTGATCAATCGCCAATCGGCAGAACGCCGCGCTCCAATCCGGCGACTTACACCGGACTTTTTACGCCGATCCGCGAACTTTACGCGATGCTGCCCGAATCCAGAGAACGCGGTTATAAATCAGGAAGATTTTCGTTCAACGTCAAAATCGGACGCTGTGCGGCGTGTGAAGGCGCGGGAATGAAACGCATCGAAATGAATTTCCTGCCCGACGTTTTCGTCAACTGCGACGTTTGCCGAGGTGCGCGTTACAACCGCGAAACTCTGTCGGTTAAATATAAAGGTCTCTCAATCGCCGATCTTTTAGATACGACGATTGAAGACGCGCTGCCGATTCTCGAAAACATTCCGAATATCAAAATAAAGCTGCAAACGCTGCTTGATGTCGGTTTGGGTTACATCAAAATCGGGCAATCTTCGACGACGTTAAGCGGCGGCGAAGCGCAACGCATCAAACTTGCCAAAGAGCTATCAAAACGCGCCACCGGCAAAACGATTTACATTTTAGACGAACCGACGACCGGGCTGCACTTCGCCGACGTTCACAAATTACTGGACGTTTTGCAGCGATTAGTTGACACGGGAAACACGGTCATCGTCATCGAACACAATCTCGACATCATCAAATCCGCCGATTTCTTGATTGATCTTGGACCCGAAGGCGGCGAAGGCGGCGGCAAAATTGTGGCGAAAGGAACACCCGAACAAGTGGCGAAAGTTAAGAAATCTTACACCGGACAAGCTCTGAAACCATTATTAAAATAATTAGCAATTGGCAAAATTCAATTCAAAATGCCTTCTGCCAACTGCATTTTCAATGCGACCTGATTTTCGTGCCGACTGAAACTGTTTATTAAATTCATCGTGCGGTCAAAATCTTTTTCGGCAAGTTTTTTGAAAATCGAGGGGTCAAACGAGATAACGCCTAAAGAATTGCCGTTGGTTATCACAAATTCACCGCCTTTGACGTTTGAACTTTTTTGAAAACCATAGGTAATAGCGGCGGCTTCGGACAATTCGTTGATTTGCGGAGTCAATGATTCAAATATCCTGAACGCCTCGCTCGGTTCGATGAGCGCGTAAGCCGATATTATTTGCATCAACATAGACATTTCATTTGAATCTTCCGGTTTGTAAGCAATCGAAGAACGTGCTTTTCCCAAAACCGACACGGCGTAGGATTTGTTTTCTTCGGGATTTTTTTGATAAATCGCGTTGGCGAGATTTATCAGCGCGCTTAGTCGCGTGTTTTCGGGAAATCCGTCAATAAGTCTTTCGGCTTCGGCAAATTTTCCGGCGTTAATTAAATTGTATGAATACTGGTAATTTAAGTTGCGAAGCATTTCTTCGAGCGCGTCGTCTGAAAAATTATCATTCAAAACTTCCGTCGCTCGGTTCAAATCTCCTTGCTGCGCGAATTTGTTTGCCGCCATTTGATAAATTTGGCTGCGCGAACGCTCAGGAACTTTGGCGGCTGTGCCGAGAAGCATTTCCGCCGTCGTGTCGCCGTTGCTTAAAAGTTTGGTGACTTCCGGGTCATAACCTCCCCAACCCCAACTGCGCCGCACGTTGACGTTCTGCATCTGCTTTATTTGGGCGACGCTTCCGGGCGAAAGTTTTTCGGCAATCGGCAACATCGAATAAGCGTAACCATTTCCGTAACGGTTAGTTGTCTGCAAAGCATAAGAAATTAATTTGTCGGCTAAAGTCTGCATTTGAGAGCTGTCGAATTTGATATATTTTTCCGTCTCATTTTTCTCGCGGATAAATTCAGACAAAAAAGATATGGCGACATTAGCGTTTTGAGAATAATTTTGATTTTGGGAATCAAAACCTTTTTGAATCAGTTTAGCGACAATTTCGGAAGCTATTTCATTGGCGGCTTCGGCATCTTTGGCATACAGTTTTTTGAGCAAACTTAAAGTTTCCTCTGAAAGACCTTTTTTCAGCGATTCTTTGAGCAGTTTAACGGCGCGTTCCGGGTTTTGGTCGGCGGCGAGACGAATAAAACTTTGTTCGAGATTTGTTTCAGTTTGGACGAGATTGGCGTAATTGTTGTTTGAATTTTTGATTTTGGAACTTTTGACTGATGAGTTCAGCAACGCTTTTGTAATATTCGCGGGACGGGTTTTAACGAGATAATCCAAAGCCAATTCCGCATCGCGGCTGGCAATCGTAGTTAAAATCTGCGGGCGGATATTTTGTCCGTTCAGTAAAGCATACTGATAATTTGTGTTTTTGGTGTCGGCTTCAGCCAGATTTTGAGCATTGATAAGTTCGCCGACGGCACTTTGAAAAAGCGTTCGGGCGAGTTTTTCGTCGGTTTTCCACACGAGATTGCCGACTTTGGCATCTGCGTAGGCGCGGTTTTCGCCAAGTTTTAAGGTTGGAATGTCGCTCAGAATTTGATTGACTAAAACGACCTGATGCCGCTGTTTTTCTTTCGCGGCATCGTCGGTTTCCTGTGCAAAAACGTGAAAGGGAAAAATAAAAAGAAGCAGACAAATGAGAGAACGCGCCATCATAGATTATCTCCTGTTTTCGGAATCGGTTACTTCAAATAGAGATTTGAACACGGAAAAAGGTTGCATCGGCGGCGGTTCTTTTATTTGCGTGAAATTTTCAGCGAATCGCTTCGATCATTTCCCGAACGGCTTGATTGAGACCGACGAAAATCGAACGGGAAATTATATTGTGTCCGATATTAAATTCGGTTATTTCGCTGATTTGCGCGAGGGCGCGAATGTTTCTGTAAGTTAAACCGTGTCCGGCGGCGACGACCAGACCGAATTGTCCGGCGAAAGCTGCCGCGTCGTCAATGCGATTGATTTCCTGCGCGGCACGAAGCGCGCCTTCGCCGTGCGACGATTTCGCGCCGAGCGTCAATTCGGCGTATTCGGCGGTGCAAAGTTCGATTTGCTGCGCTCCGGCGTTGTGCGCGGCTTCGATTTGCCGCTCGTCGGGATCAATAAAAATACTGGCGAAAATTCCCGCATCGCGCAGACGTTTGATCGCCGTTTGGACATTTTCGAAATTACCGGCGACATCCAAACCGCCTTCCGTCGTAATTTCGTTTTGACTTTCCGGCACGAGCGAAACGGCATCCGGTTTTGTTTCGACGGCAATATTTATCATTTCCTCAGTCGTCGCCATTTCGACATTTAAATAAGTCGTTACGACCGAGCGCAAAATTTCGATGTCTTTGTCCTGAATATGCCGCCGATCCTGCCGCAAATGAACGGTGATGCCGTCCGCACCCGCCTGTTCGCAGATGACGGCGGCGGCAACGATACTCGGTTCGATGGTTTTACGCGCTTCTCTGATAGTTGCAACGTGATCTATGTTGACGTTTAATTTTGCGGTCATTTTAGTAGTGATATTTACAGGCGGCAATAATTATTTGCCGTTATTAGTGAAACTGTTCCTGATCCGGGACAAGGATATTTCTATTCTCTTCAATATCTTTTATCGCCCGCAAAAGATAGTTTCGATTTGCCGGTGAACGCATTAAATACTCGGTTTCGTCGCGTTCAAAGACGACAATTTAAATTCTTTATGTTTAAATTGGGCTTTTACGCTGTCCAAAAAATTTTCATCTAACTCGTCGGCATTGATTTGATAAATAGTCTGCATTTGAAATAGCTCCTTATTTAATTTATCTTACAACAGTTATTTTATCATAAACGCCTCTTTTGGCATTTTTGCGAATCTGGCGAACTTCGTTGAACATTCGCTGGCTGTCGCGGAAAACGCTGACGGTCGTGCCTTCGCAGTGATCCCAGCGCACGGGAATTTCCTTTAATCGAAGTCCGTGATAGTTGGCGACGTATAAAAATTCGACATCAAAGCCGAAACGGTCAATTGTCATCAAGTCCAAAAGAGGTCGGAACTTGTTCATATCAAAGGCTTTGAAACCGCATTGCGTGTCCCAGAATGGCAGACCTGTCAGCGTTCTGACAATCAAATTAAAAACTTTTCCGCCCTGTTCGCGCCGCCGCGGTTGATGTATTCCAATGAGATTTCTGTCTAAAGCGCGAGAGCCGAAAGTTACATCAAACGCGCTTTTTTCGAGTGGTTCGATGAGTTTCGGCAGCTCGGAAATCGGTGTCGAAAGGTCGGCATCACTGAATAGTGCAATTTCACTTTTTGCCGCGAGCAAGCCTGTTTTAACCGCAAAACCTTTGCCGCGATTTGTTTCATAACGGATAACTTTTGTTTCGATGTCGGAAAATTCGGCGCAGACCTTTTCGGCAACCTGTGCCGTCGAATCGGTTGAACCGTCATCCACGACAATAAGTTCCGCCGATAATTTTTCCTTTGTAATATAATCGAGAATTTTCCTGACTGAATCGCCGAGTCTGATTTGTTCGTTGTATGCGGGAACGATTATGGAAATATTTGTGTGCATTAGGATGAAAAGTAAATAGTAAATTGTCAGCTATGTTTTGTAAATCTTTGACGAATGATTATGCGTGTTTTATAAAAATTGACAACCGCGAGATGACTTTTCACAACCAATATATGATATAGTTTTAAAGACTGCGGAGAATAAATAATGAGCAAAAAGTTAGTAATAATTGCGGTTTTGTTAGTCGCTGTCGGAGCGTTGGTCGGCGGGATTTTCGGTAAATTGCCGATGACGACTTCGGCTGATACATCTTTGACACCTGATAAAATAGTCGCCGATTACCGTCAGGCACTTGAAGTTATTGACGCAAATTACGTCGGACCGGTTGACCACGAAAAAATTACGGAAAGTTCGGTTCAGGGAATGCTGTTCACGCTCGACCCACATTCAACGTTTTTTTCGCGCGACGAATTCCGCAAACTTTATGAAGATCAGTCTTCGCAGTTTTACGGCATCGGCGTTTCGATTTTGCAGCACCGCGACGGCGTTTACATTCAATCAATAATTCCCGGCACGCCCGCCGATAAAGCCGGTCTGCGTTACGGCGACAGATTTGTCGAAATCGAAGGAAAAAATGCCAAAGAATATTCGAGCGCAGAAGTTTCAAAAAACGTGCGCGGCGAACGTGGAACTCCCGTCAATGTGAAAGTTGAACGCGCCGGAGTTGATAAACCGCTCGATTTTACAATCGTGCGCGGCGGCGTTCCGCTGCCTTCGATTCGTAATTACTTTATGCTCAAAGACGGCGTTGGCTATATCGGTTTTACGGGCGGATTTCAGGAAACTTCCGCCGACGAAATGGATCAGGCGATTGGCGATTTGAAAAAACAGGGAATGCAGAGCCTTGTGCTTGATTTGCGCGGAAATCCGGGCGGACTGCTGCCGCAGGCGATTGAAATCGTCAGCCGTTTTATTCCACGCGGTCAAACTGTTGTTTCCGTCAAAGGTCGTTCAAAATACACTCAAACGCAGGAATTACCCACGGTCGGCAACAACACGCAGGATTTTCCGCTGGTCGTGATGATTAACGGCAATTCGGCTTCGGCTTCGGAAATCGTCGCCGGTGCGATTCAGGATTACGGGCGCGGTTTGATCGTCGGCAGCGACAGTTTCGGCAAAGGTCTCGTGCAGCGAGTTTTCCCGCTCAATTACGGAACGGGTTTGACGCTGACGACGGCGCGTTATTACACGCCTTACGGTCGTTCTTTGCAGAGAGATTATTCAAACGGTTCGATTTACGATTATTACACGCATCATTCCGAAGACGGCGAAAGCGATTCGACGGCTCCGACACCGGACGTAAAACCGAAACCGGCGGGAAGTCCCGTAACGACGGCGGGCGGCAGAGTTTTCTACGGCGGACGCGGCATCGAGCCGGATGTCAAATCTTCCGCGCTCGCTTACACGCCTTTGCGCGGACGACTCGCTGAAGCGTCGTTTTTCTTCGTTCGTCAACTGATTGCCGGACAGGTCAAAGGCTTTGAAAATTTCAAAACTGACAAACAAAACTTCAAACCGACAGTTATGCCGGAAGATTTTCAAATAAACGACAAATTATTCGAGGCGTTTCGCGCTTACACCGTCAAGGAAAAAGCGAACGGTTTGACGGCGGAAAATATCAACAGTCAGATTGACTACGCCAAAACCCGTCTGCGCGACGAACTCGCCACGGCGAATAATTCCACCGAAGCCGGACAGCAGGTTTTGCTCGAAACCGATCCGCAGGTCTTAAAAGCGATTGAAGAAATACCGGATGCCAAAAAACTTTTGGAAACAATTATGGTAAAAAAATAAACCGGAAAATTAAATGTTTATAAAACTCTTAACTTCAATTTTAATTGCCGCGCTGTTATTGCCGATTGGTGCAATAACAGCGTTTGCAAAAGACGATCCGATATATGACCTGGCGATTGTCAACGCCCGCATTATTGACGGCACGGGAAATCCGTGGTTTCACGGTTCAATCGGCATCAAAGACGGGAAAATCGTCAAAATCGGAAACATTGAACAGGGAACTGCCGAAAAGACGATTGATGCCCAAAACAGAATCGTCGCTCCGGGTTTTATTGATGTTCACGCGCACGTCGAAGGAATTTTCAACAATCCGGCGGCAGAGAACTTTGTGCGGATGGGCGTTACTTCGCTCATTACCGGAAACTGCGGCGGTTCGACAACTGATGTCAAAGAATTTCTCGGTCGAATGAAGGATAAACCGCTCGCCGTCAATCTGGCGACACTCATCGCTCACGGTTCGGTGCGTTCCGAAGCGATGGGTTTGGACAACCGCGCCCCGACTGCCGAAGAACAGGCGAAGATGGATTCCATCGTCGAACAGGCGATGAAAGACGGCGCGGTCGGGCTTTCAACCGGATTGATTTACGTTCCGGGAACTTTCGCCAAAACCGAAGAAGTCGTCGAACTCGCCAAAGTCGCCGCCAAATACGACGGCGTTTATGCCAGCCACATCCGCGACGAAGGAACGGGCGTAGTTGACGCGATCAAAGAAGCAATCAATATCGGCGAACAGGCGAAGATGCCGGTTGAAATTTCGCATTTCAAAATTTCCAGCAAAGCACTCTGGGGACAATCTCCGACGACCATCGGCTTGGTTGAAGACGCGCGGCGGAGAGGTTTGCAGGTAACGGTTGACCAGTATGCTTACACGGCTTCTTCGACTTCGCTCGACGCGCGAATGCCGGGTTGGGCGATTGCCGGCGGGCGCGAAGAAGGCAAAAAGCGGCTTGCCGATCCTGAAACGCGCAAAAAAGTCGTTGCGAAAATGAAAGACGATTTGAAAAAGAAAGATTTCAAAGATTTCAGTTTCGCGTATGTCGCCGGCTACGCGCCGAATCCCGAATTTAACGGCAAAAATATCGCTGAAATAACAAAAATGGTGCGCGGCAAAAAGAATCTGGACGCGCAGATCGAACAGATTTTTGAGATGTATTCCAAAGGCGGCGCGGGAATGGTTTATCGCGTGATGGGCGAACAGGACGTGGAAAATATTATGCGCCAGCCGTTCACGATGATCGCCGCTGATTCCGGTGTCCGCGACTTCGGCGAAGGCGTTCCGCATCCGCGCGGTTACGGCAATAACGCCAGAGTTTTGGGCAAATATGTCCGCGAAATGAAAGTTATCTCGCTCGAAGATGCGGTTCGCAAAATGACATCGCTTCCGGCGCAGACGTTCGGCTTGCGCGACCGCGGTTTAATTCGTGAAGGTTTCGCCGCCGATCTGGTGATTTTCGATGAAAATACGGTTGTCGATAAAGCGACTTATGAAAATCCGCATCAGTATGCGACGGGTTTTTCGTCCGTCATTGTCAACGGCGAAATCGTTTTTGACGGTGAAAAAATGACCGGAAAAATGTCGGGGCAGCCGCTGTATGGAAACGGTTTTGTGAAATAGTTTTTATTTACAATGTTCCTAATTTCTATATTTGCAATTTTCTTTTCGGCAAGTTACCATATTGCCTCGTTAAGACAAGTCTTTTATTAGCCTATTCCACCGAGATAAGTTAGAATTTTTAAGGCTTTTTATTTCAATCATTCGCTGATTTTCTATGGGATTTTCAACTACTGCAATACACGCCGGAAACGAACCGGACAGCGCGACGGGTGCGGTCAGCGTGCCGATTTATCAAACTTCGACCTACGCGCAGGAAGAACTCGGAAAACATAAAGGTTTTGAATACGCCCGCACTCAAAATCCGACGCGGCTCGCACTTGAAAAAAACATCGCCGCGCTCGAAAACGCGGCTTACGGTTACGCCTTCGCTTCGGGAATGTCGGCGATTGATGCCGTTTTGAAACTCGTTAAAGCCGGCGATCACGTCATCTGCGGCGATAATACTTACGGCGGCACGTATCGTTTGTTTAGTAAAATTCTGGCTAATTACGGCATCGAATTTGATTTTGTTGATACTTCCGACGTTTCAAATTTGGAGAATGCCTTTAAATCCAATACGAAAATGGTTTTTGTCGAAACTCCGACCAATCCGATTATGACCGTTACGGATTTACAGGCGGTTTCGGACATCGCCCACGCCCACGGCGCACGGGTTGTTTGCGACAATACATTTATGTCGCCTTATTTTCAGCAGCCGATAAACTTCGGCGTTGATATTGTCGTCCATTCGACCACCAAATATTTAAACGGGCATTCCGACAGTATCGGCGGTTTTGTCGCCTTAAACAACGAAGAAGATTCCGAATGGATAAAGTTTGTGCAGAACGGCATCGGCGCGATTTTGTCGCCGTTCGATTCGTTTCTGGTGTTGCGCGGCACGAAAACTCTCGCCGTCAGAATGCAGGCGCACGACAAAAATGGGCGCACGACGGCAAATTTTTTAGCCGAACATCCGAAAATTCAGAAGGTTTATTATCCCGGATTAGCCGATCATCCGCAGCACGCACTGGCAAAACGCCAACAGACCGGCTTCGGCGGAATGGTCGCCTTTGAAACCGGTTCGCTTGAAAATGCAAAAAAAGTTTTAGAAAACGTCAAACTCTGCACATTAGCCGAAAGTTTGGGCGGTGTCGAAAGTTTGATTTCCCATCCCGCATCAATGACGCACGCTTCCGTACCGGCGGAAAAACGCCAAGAACTCGGCATTACTGACGGTTTAGTGCGCGTATCGGTGGGAATTGAAGACATTGAAGATATTATTTCTGATTTAGACCAGGCACTGAATTAGTCGGGAGTCGGGAGTCGAGAACAGAATTAACTGACTCACGACCTGCGACTCACGACTGACGAACTACATTTATTATGTTGATTGCTGAAACACATGCTACATCGCACATCGGGCGCGTCCGCAAAGGCAACGAAGACAATTATCTGCTGCTGCATATAACTGACTCTAAAAACTGGACAGGCACACAGGAACCGGACGATTTTCTTGTCGAAACTCAAAAGTTTGAAATCGACGACAACGGTGTCGTTTTAGCCGTCTCGGACGGAATGGGCGGTGCTTTGGCAGGCGAAGTTGCCAGCCAGATGGCGGTTGAAACCGTCAGTCAGGTTTTTTTGGACGAAGACCCGGAAAAAACAATTTCCCCGGACAATCTCAGCAATTCTTTGATCGGAAAACTTTACAACGCCACCATTTACGCCAACCATTTAATTCATCAACAGGGACGTTCAGACCCGCAATACAACGGGATGGGTGCGACCTTCACGGCTGTCAGCCTGACCAATGAAGCGGTGGATTTTGTACAGGTCGGCGACAGTCGCGCGTATCTTATTCGCAAAAACCGCATCAAGCAATTAACAAAAGATCAGTCGCTTGTTCAGCAGTTAATTGATGCCGGACAGATTCAGCCGGAAGAAGCCGAAACTCACACTCTAAAAAATGTCATTTTGCAGGCGCTCGGAGCGCAAAACGAAATTTATCCGATTGCTTCGCGTCTGGTGCCGCAACGCGACGATATTTTGCTGCTGTGCAGTGACGGTTTATCAAACAAAATCAACAATAAAGATTTGCAAAATATTATTTTACAAAATTCCGACAGATTAGAAATGGCTGCCGCGCAACTCGTCAAACGGGCTAATGAAAACGGCGGTGAAGACAACATCACTTTAATACTGGTTAAATTAACGGGAGATCATCTGCCGGAAGCCACCGATAATGAAATTGATTTGCAAACGCTGGATTTTGGAAATATTCACGACACGGCTGAACAGGACACCGGAGAATATATAAAAGATTTTAAATGATTTTTTTAGTTTGAGAATTACAGCCTGAAAAAATAGTATCGGTGTGTAATTTATTAATCTTTTGATTAGTGAGGAACTATATTATTGATTGCCGCCGCCGACTTTTGCGAGTTTGAACACAGCATTTTAATCTGTTCGCCATTCGGGAAGTTCGTTGGAAACTCTGCGAACATAAATCAATGCGCCTTCGACACGCACGACTTCGACCTTTTCGCCTTCGACCAATATTGTCGAACCGTCAGCCGGAAAAGCCGTCCACGTTGAACCATACACTTTAACCGCGCCTTCGTTTAACGCGCCTTTGCTTTCGGACGTAACCGTTCCGATTTGTCCGGGCATCGTGTCAATTCCGGTTTTTATCAAATTTTCGTCGCCGTGTTGATAATAACCGGCGAAAATCTTGCGCGACATAACCGTTAATCCGACTGAAACAACCGCGAACACCAAAAACTGCAAGCCCAATCCGAAACCCAGCAAACTCACTAAAACAGCGACAAACGCGCCGATACCGAACCAGAAAAGCACAAATCCCAATGTAAAAATTTCAGCGACAATCAACGCTGCGCCCAAGATAGTCCATAAAATCCACGCAAATTGATCCATTTTAATCAGTGTCCAAAAAAAGTTTCCGTCATCAGTATTACAATTATTTGCCGATTTGTCATTTTTTAATTTTACTTGCCGATCCAATTAATTTATCTCCCGCACCTTTGAACTTAAAACTAAGCCGTGCTAATCTTTTTCAAGTGCTTGGGTGGCGGAATAGGTAGACGCACAGGACTTAGGCTAATTTGAGCGCACAGGTTGGAAACTCCTGTGTGGATGGAGTCAAATTCGGTGAAACCTGTAAAATGGCAACGCCGAGCTAAGTTTGAAGCAAACCGCTTCAAAAAAGTGTAGAGGCGAGACGGCTCCTGTCTGACTGCTTGATAAGTAAAAGATGAAGGCATCGTCCAGACCACAAATTATTATTTAGGTAATAAGCGGCGAAAGCCGTAGCTGGTAAGAAAATCCTGTGTCCCTTGTGGACGTGCGGGTTCGATTCCCGCCCTAAGCACCA
>JBDTSO010000036.1:0-12707 GCA_039931085.1 Acidobacteriota bacterium
CAAATTAAGAAATTGTTTGAAAACAAAAAAAATAGAAATACGAAGAAATCTGCCGCAGATAAACACGAATAAAAGCTGATTTTTACTGATTTTATCGGTGCAAATCCGCCAAATCTTGTTTGTCTGTGGTAAAAATTTGTTTCCACTCCGAAATTTTTAATTTCTAAATAGCTTTTAAGTTCTCGCTGCCCGAATTATATCAGCAAAAACTCCCGCCGTCGTAACGTCCGCGTCCGCGCCTTTCACAATCAAAGGCAAATCAGCACAACGATTCGTATAAAACAAAACCGCGTTGTCTTTACCGGAAAGATTGGCGAAATTGTGCTTATCGTTAATGCTTTGTAAACCGACAGACGCTTTGCCGTCGTCGAAACTCGCAATATATTTTAAAAATAAATTTTGACTTTTCGCCTCCTCCAGCAAATTTTTGAAATAATCTTCGCGCGTTTCCATTTCGGTGTAAAAATCTTCAACGCTTCCCTGCAAACTCGATTCGGGCAAAAAACTGATATTTTCGATGTCCGACATTTCCATTTTAAAACCCGCTTCACGTGCCAAAATTAAAATCTTTCGCGCCACATCCGTTCCGCTTAAATCAAGGCGCGGATCAGGTTCAGCATAACCTTCAGTTTGTGCTTGTTTGACGACTGTTGAAAACGAACGCGAACCGTCGTAATTGTTAAAAACAAAGTTTAAAGTTTTCGATAAAACAGCTTCGATGCGTCTAATTTTGTCGCCGCTTCGCATCAAATCGTTGAGCGTGTTGATAATCGGCAATTTGTTTTGAAAACTATTGATCGGTTTTATGCTTAATGGAACACGAAATTTTACAGACCAAGTTTTGTTGGAAGAATCGGCAGAATCCAAAATAAGTTCGTCGGCATCTTCATAAACTTCTTTGATAAATTCTTTTCCTATTTTTATATTTTTATAGCTTCTTTGATTTCAACCATTTTTGTTTCACCTCAAAATAAATTATAGCTTATTATATTTTAACTCGAAACAATTTCTTACGAAAAATTCGGCTTGCGATTTACAAATTACAAATGAGTATTTTCATAAAAAAAAGCGGCATTCTTACGACGGTTCAGGATACGGGCAGAAACGGTTTTCGGCGTTTCGGCATCAATCCGAACGGCGCAATGGACGCGCAAGCCGTGCGATTGATAAATATTTTGCTCGGCAATGATGATACAGAAGCGGTTTTGGAAATGCACTTTCCCGCGCCAGTTTTTGAATTTGAAGAAGATGCTGTCATCGCGCTCGGCGGCGCGGATTTCGGCGCAAAAATTAACGGTCAGCCAACCGAAAATTGGCGACCCTTTTACGTCGAAAGAGGAAACGAATTGACTTTTGAAAAGAAAATTTTCGGCATTCGCGCTTATTTAGCCGTTAAAGGTGGTTTTGAACTCGAAAAATGGCTCGACAGTTTCAGCACAAACTTACGCGCCGAAATTGGCGGATTTGAAGGCAGAACGCTGCAAAAAAACGACCGAGTTTTCTTTAATTCCAAATTCCAAACTCCAAATTCCAAATTTGATTACAAAATTTCGAGCAGTTTGAGTCCGAATTATCAAAAATCGGCGGCGAAAATTCGCGTCATTGAAGGCGCGGAGTTTGAAATGCTGACGGCGTTGAGCGAGTTGAATTTCTTGAAGCGCGAATTTACGATTACGCCGAATTCCGACCGAATGGGTTTTCGACTGCGCGGCGAACCGCTTTATTTGCTTGACAATATCGAACTCGTTTCATCAGCTGTCAATTTCGGAACGATTCAACTTTTGCCGGACGGACAAATGATTATTCTAATGGCTGACCACCAAACTTCGGGCGGTTATCCGCGCATCGCTAATGTCGTTTCCGCCGATTTGCCGATTTTGGCGCAACTTAATCCGAATAAAACTGTTGGTTTTGAAATAGTTTCACAGGAAGAGGCGGAAAATTTATTGATGAATTTTGAAAATGAATTAAACTACCTAAAATTTGGAGTAAAAAGCAAATTACAAAATGGTTTCAATTGATTTAAATTGCGATATGGGCGAAAGTTTCGGCGCGTGGCAGATGGGAAACGATGCCGCATTGATGGATTATGTTTCTTCCGTCAACATCGCCTGCGGCTTTCACGCAGGCGACGCTTCGGTTATCAGAAAAACGATTGAAGCCGCGATAGAAAAAGGCGTTGCCGTCGGCGCACATCCGTCTTTTCCCGATTTGCAAGGATTCGGCAGACGCGCGATGTCGCTTTCGGTGCAGGAAGTTTTCGATGTTGTTTTATATCAAATCGCCGCCGTCAAAGGAATTTGCGAAACACTCGGCGAAAAACTTCACCACGTCAAACCGCACGGCGCGTTGTATAATCAAGCTGCAATAGACGCAGATTTAGCCGAAGCGATTGCAAAAGCAGTTGAAGCAATTGACGAAAATTTGATTTTATACGGACTTTCGGGAAGTTTCTTAATTTCAGAAGCGGAAAAAATCGGCTTACGAACAGCAAGCGAAGTTTTCGCCGACCGAACTTATCAATCAAACGGAACTTTAACGCCGCGAAATTTGGCGAACGCTTTGATTACCGACACTGAAAAAGCCGTTTCGCAGGTTTTGCAAATGATTTCCGAACAAAGTGTAACGGCGATAAACGGTGAAACGATTTCGCTGAAAGCCGAAACCGTCTGTATTCACGGCGACGGCGCACACGCGCTTGAATTTGCCAAAACAATAAATGCGAAATTGAAGAAAAAAGGAATAAATATAGAAAGAATTTGAATGAAAAAATCTTCCTTTTCATCGGTAATTCTCGGTGCGGCGTTTTTGATGGCGACTTCCGCCATCGGACCGGGATTTTTGACGCAGACGACGGTTTTCACCAAACAACTGGCGGCGAGTTTCGGTTTCGTCATTCTGCTTTCCATCGTTCTCGATATTTTCGCCCAACTCAATATCTGGCGCGTTTTAACAGTCAGCGGAAAGCGAGCGCAGGATGTTGCCAACGAAACGATTTTCGGCAGCGGTTACGTTTTAGCCGTTTTAATCGCGCTCGGCGGTTTGGCTTTTAACATCGGAAATATCGCGGGCGCGGGCTTGGGCTTGAATGTTTTATTCGGCATTGATGTCAAATTCGGCGCGATTATCAGCGCAATTATCGGCATTACGATCTTTTTATTCAAAGAATTCGGCAAAGCGATAGATGTTTTCGTCAAAGTTCTCGGTTTTGTAATGCTGATTTTAATCATTTATGTCGTTTTTTATTCACAGCCGCCTTTGGGCGAAGCCGCTTTTCGCACCTTTTATCCCGAAACTATTTCGGCGGCGGCGATTGTAACTTTGGTCGGTGGAACAGTCGGCGGTTATATCACTTTCGCGGGCGCACATCGCCTGATTGACGCGGGAATTTCCGGCAAAGGCGCATTTACCGAAGTGAATAAGGCGGCGACGACCGGAATTTTATTAACTGCGATTATTCGTTTTCTACTTTTTCTGGCTTCGTTCGGCGTGATCGCGCTCGGTTTGACAATTGACGACAAAAATCCGCCCGCGTCGGTTTTTCAAAATGCCGCCGGAATCGTCGGTTATAAAATTTTCGGCATCGTAATGTGGTCAGCGGCGATCACTTCCGTCGTCGGCGCGGCTTATACTTCGATTTCCTTTCTCAAAACACTGCATAAAAAAATCGAAAGCAGTCAAAAGTTTTGGACAATCGGCTTTATCGCTTTTTCGACGCTCGTATTTTTTGTTATCGGTCAGCCGATCAAAGTTTTGGTTTTGGCGGGAACGATCAACGGTTTTATTTTGCCGATTGGCTTATCTTTAGTTTTACTGGCTTCGCGCCAAACAAAAATTGTCGGCGATTACAGACATCCGCTGTGGCTGCAAATTGCCGGTTGGCTGGTAGTTTTGATTATGCTCGGATTTAGTATTCAGACTTTAATCAATTATTTTGCTTGACTTTTTTATTTCAAAAGTTTCTTTTGTATAATATTTTGAATCGTAAACTTAATTAAGTATTTACAAGCGGAGCAATTTTTATGAAGAAATTTATTGTAATTTGTCTGGCAATTTTTAGTTTTTCCGTCATCATGTCAGCGCAGTCGGGGCGAAAAACCGAACCGACACCGACTCCTGCGCCAAAACAGCAAAGCGAAGAAAAACAGTATTCCGAATCAAATTCTGACAGATCGCGGGTGGAAAATATGCTGCGGGATATGCGCGGCGGTGAACGTGAATCTACTTCCAAAGCCTCAACTTCCATCAGCAGTTCAAAAAGTGAACCGGAAACAACCGCCGACGGCGTTGAAGTTTTAAGAATTGACAATACTTTGATCACGATTCCGGTTTCGGTTTTTGACCGCAACGGCATTTACATTCCGGGTTTGGAAAAGTTGAATTTTAAGATTTTTGAAGACGGCAAAGAGCAAGAAATTGCATATTTCGCTACGACGGAAAAGCCATTCACGGTCGTTTTGCTGCTTGATGTCAGCCCTTCGACGGAATATAAAATCAATGAAATACAAGACGCGGCTATCGCTTTTGTCAATCAATTAAAACCGCAGGACAGCGTGATGGTCATTGAATTCGATCAGGGATCTAATACTTTAACCAAAGTTACGGGCGACCGCGAAAAAATTTATAAAGCGATTCGCAAAGCCGATTTCGGCAACGGAACATCGCTGTATGACGCGGTTGATTTTACGCTTCGCAAACGACTCAATAACATTGAAGGTCGCAAAGCGATTGTTTTATTTACCGACGGCGTTGATACGACTTCGCACAAGGAAGATTACGACAGCAGTTTGCGTGAAGCCTCGGAAGCCGACTCATTGATTTTCCCGATTTATTTCAATACTTTTTCACAAAACAGCGGCGGAGTGTCGTCGCCTTTTCCGTCAATCGGCTTTCCGGGAAGCAGAAGACGAAGCGCGGCGGGAACAACCAGTGGCGAATATCTGGTCGGCAAAAAATATTTGGAAGATTTGGCGGCAAACACCGGCGGCAGAGTTTTTCAAGCTGAATCAAACAGTGGCGGATTGACACGTGCATTTGAAGGAATCGCCGAAGAACTGCGCCGTCAATACAGCATCGGCTATTATCCTCAAGAAATCGGACGACCCGGACAACGCAAACAAATTAAAGTTCGCGTCAATCGTCAGAATTTAGTTATCCGCGCCCGCGACAGTTATATCGTCGGCGCGAATGAAAAAACGGAAACAACACCTTGAAAGTTTAATTCTGACAAATAATTCGGTTAAAATGTTTGTGTCGTTTAGCCCGGGCGATTCGTCCGCGCTTTCGGTTTTCAAAATTTGTTCAAAAAAATATGAATTTTAAATTCACAACCGCCGGAGAATCGCACGGCAAAGCTCTCGTTGGCATTGTCGAAGGTTTACCCGCCGGTTTGGAAATTGATGTCGAAAAAATCAATCACGAACTTTGGCGGCGGCAGCAAGGTTACGGACGCGGCGGTCGAATGAAAATCGAAAGCGACACGATTGAGATTTTGTCGGGTGTACGGCACGGGAAAACGCTCGGTTCGCCCATCGCGTTTACTATCGAAAACCGTGATTTTGTTCACTGGGAACAAGTTATGTCGTCGGAAAAACTCGAAGTGCAGCCGAAAAATCCGCGAATCGTAACGCGTCCGCGTCCCGGACACGCCGATCTAGCGGGCGGACAAAAATTCGGCACTCGTGATTTGCGCGACATTTTGGAACGCGCTTCGGCGCGTGAAACCGCAACTAGAGTCGCCTGCGGCGCGTTTGCCAGACAATTGCTCGAAAATTTCGGAATCCAAATCAAAAGCCACATCGTTAAAATCGGCGAAGTTCCCGAAAAACCTTTGCAAAAATCGTTCGAGGAAATCTCCGCGATTGAAGAACATTCGCCGCTCAATTGCGCCGACTCGGAAGTCGAAAAACAAATGATCGAGCTGATTGACAAAGCGAAAGCCGAAGGCGACACGCTCGGCGGAATTTTTGAGGTTGTGGCTGTAAACGTCGTCGTCGGTTTGGGTTCGCACACATCTTGGAACGAAAAACTTGATGGGCGAATCGCACAGGCTTTTATGTCAATCCAAGCGACAAAAGCCGTCGAAATCGGTACGGGCGTTGAAAACGCCGCGCTGTTCGGTTCAAAAGTTCACGACGAAATCACGTTTGAAAACGACAATTTCAAACGCACATCAAACCGCGCCGGCGGACTTGAAGGCGGCATTACCAACGGTGAAGAACTGCGCGTTCGCGGATATTTGAAACCGATTTCGACATTGAAAAAGCCGCTTCGCTCGGTTGATATTGATACGAAAAAAGAAGATTTAGCCGCGTTTGAACGCTCGGACGTAACGGCAGTTCCGGCGGCGGGCGTGATCGGCGAAGCGATGCTGGCAATTGTTTTGGCAACCGCGATGCGCGAAAAATTCGGCGGCGATAATTTGGCGGAAATGTTAGAGAATTTTAATAGTTATTCAACATCGTTGCAAAATTATTGAACAAAAGTGCAAATTTATTTTCCGATGTCTCTGCGAAATTGCATCCCGTTCCAGTTTATTTCGCTGACAGCTTGATACACATTTTGCAATGCTTCGTCTAAATTTTCAGCAGTTGCGGTAACGCCCAAAACTCTTCCGCCCGCCGTGATGAATTCGTTGTTGGCATTTTTTGAAGTTCCGGCGTGAAAAAAATTTATATTTTCGATTGCTTTCGCTTTGTCTAAACCGCTTATCACATCGCCGGTTTGCGCTTTTTTCGGATAACCTTTTGAAGCGAGAACGACACACGCCGAACTTCCCTTTTGCCATTCGATTTCGATGTTTGACAATTTTTGCGACAACATCGCTTCGCAAATTTCAACCAGATCGGTTTTCAAACGAACTAAAATTACCTGTGTTTCCGGGTCGCCGAAACGAACATTGTATTCCAATAATTTCGTCCCTTCTTTTGTCATCATCAAACCCAAAAACATAATTCCGCGAAAAGGAAAACCTTCCTGCTCTGCGCCTTTTAATGTCGGCTTGATAATTTTTTCGATTACTTCGTCGGTTTGGGATTGAGTGAGCAAACCTGCATCGGTAATCGTTCCCATTCCGCCTGTATTTGCGCCCGTGTCGTTTTCGCCGATGCGCTTATGGTCGCGCGACGGCGGCATCAATGCGAAATCTTTGCCGTCGGTGAACAAAATCAACGAAACTTCCCTGCCAATTAAACATTCTTCCAAAACAATTTTTGCAGCCGCTTCTTTGCCCACGATTGTTTCGAGTTCGTCTAACGCTCGTGCGGCGTGTTCGTGATCGGCGGCGACGATAACGCCTTTTCCCGCCGCAAGTCCGTCGGCTTTTATGACAATCGGCGTGTTTTTATCGCCGAATTCACTGCTTTCTAATATTTGTTTGGCTTCCGCCGTTGAATAAGTGGTTTTATATTTTGCCGTCGGAATATTGTGCCGCGCCATAAAGTCTTTGGCGAAAGATTTACTTGCTTCAAGCTGAGCGGCTTTTCGGCTGACACCGACGATTTTTAAGTTTCTTTTTTCAAATTCGTCAACAATTCCTAATGCCAGAGTCGTTTCGCCGCCGACAAAGGTTAAATCTATTTTGTTTTGTCCGGCAAAATCGGCAAGTTTTTTTATTTCATCGGGTTTTATATCAACGCATTCTGCAATTTCGGCAATTCCGGCGTTGCCGTTTGCACAATATATTTTTTTTACCTTTTTACTTTGATTAAATGTTTGGCAAAGTGCGTGTTCGCGTCCGCCTGAACCGATGATTAAAATTTTCATATTGTTTTTCCAAACAGATTATACCAAAACCAAAACTTGACACGCCAAAAGGATCGTTGTAACTTCACAATTGGACGGCATACCTTTATTATAATAAAAAACAGACTTCCACATTTGAAATTTATTTGTCAACATTAATTTAAATTACTTAATCCTCAAGTAGTCTTCATTCAAAACGAATGACTTACCATTAAATTGGTTTTGATTTATAATGTAATTTAAAGAACATTAAAAGGGAGGGAAATAAGCAATGTCAAATATTAAAACCGATAGTCTGGAAGAATTTAACCAAAGGACGTTTGCCGATGAGCCAAATTTCGCCGATGCCGATATTTTATGTATTGATTGTGGAAATGAGTTTATTTGGACGATTGGTGAACAAACTTTTTTTCGTGACAAAGGATTAAAGAATCCGCCGAAACGCTGTAAAGACTGCAAACAAGCCAAAAACGAACGGCTCGCCACGATTGCCGCCGCGCAAGCCTCCGGTGTCAAGCAAAGAATTGAAGTCGCCGTTCATTGTGCTAAATGTGCGAATTACACGACCGTTCCTTTTTATCCTTCACAAGGTCGTCCCGTTTACTGCCGTTCCTGTTTTCTGGAAATGAATCCTTCGATTCTCAACGGCGAAGAAAATAGTCTAAGTTAAGGAAATTGGCGACATACCAAACTCATTTACTGAGCTTCTTGCCTCTTGCAGGTTCACTTTGACTTTCTTCTTTTCATATTCGGTTTGCAAAGTCTGCTCTGCAAATTCGCCGATTAAATTGATTTGTTCCCCGACAATCGCCAGACGGTTTTTCTTTTGAGTGTTTTCGGCGACGAATTTTAACGCTTCGAGAAGTCGTTGAAAAATCGCTTGATTGGCTTTGCCGTTAATGCGGATTTGATCAAAAGCCGTCTCGACATATTGACGAAAATCATCGGCTTTGACCAGAACACAGATTTTTCCGTCTTTGATACGAACAGGTTCGGGCAGTTGTTTTCCGGCAATTTCGCTGATGATGATGCTGAGAAAATCTATGCAGGTAACGGCGGTCGTCGTGTCATTTATACCGGGCGAAAGTGCTTTGAGCGCAATGTCCACGATCTGCCGGATTCCGAAGCCGATGTCCTGCTCGATTGTGCGATAACGGTTGATGCTGAATACGTTATTTATTTCGTCTTCGGTTTCGTCTGTTATTTTTTGCTTAAAACTCTGCTCTTCGCCGGTCAGCGAAACGAGAGCCGCGCCTTTGCCGACAAATTGCCCGATGCCGCGCTCCATCTTGACGATAAATCCGTTCTCCTGCGCCCATTCGGTTAATTGATCAGTGTCAACATATTGAATATAACCGCTCGCCTGCGCCGGAATTTTGCGCCAGTATTTATACGTTTCGATTATTTGCGCTTCAGTTTTTTCCGGCTTTTCAGCAGGTTTTCCCATCTCTTTTGGAAAAAGTGTTTCGACTGCTTCCCGCGTTTCGTCCACGATGTTGCCGATAATCTCCGAAACTTGCAGCGAAGTTGCGATGTGATGGATAAAATAAATCAAGACGACAATGCCGCCGATAGCTAAAATCAAACCGCCCATTACGGCTAATGCCGGAACGAATTCCAAATCGTTCGCACCGCGAATCGTCCGCAGAACAATCAAACAATAAGCAAAAACGCTGACAAAATAACCGAGAACAAATTGGTTGATGCGGTCGCGCATAAAATTCCGCAGAATGCGCGGACTGTATTGCGCCGAAGCCTGCGCCAAAGCCGCCAAAGTCAGCGAAAAAGCGAGCGCGGCAACTGTCAGCATCGAACTGGCAATCGCCGTCAGCATACCGCGCGAACCGTCCGCGCCGAGTCCGAACAGACGCGGATATTTTAAGAGCATTTCGCGGTCAACCAGCGATTCCGCGTCAATTAACAACAACGCTAAAATAATCGAACCCGCAATCATCAAACCCGGCACAAACCATAGCGACGAGCGCAGGGCAAACCAAAAATTTCTTATCTTTTGCATAAATTAGGTTTATGATTATGAAAGCTGAATTTGTCTTTCTCGCAGATAATTTATTTTATCACGAACTTCTGCCGCTTGTTCAAATTTCATCTCTCGCGCCGCCTGCCGCATATCGGCTTCGAGTTGTAAAATTGTTTCCTTTAACTGTTTCGGCGAATATTCTTCGTATTTCTCGATTTCAAGCGGAATTTTAAAGTAATCGGCTTCATACGCCGTCACCAGAGTCGCGTCAATTGATTTGACAATTGTTGTCGGCGTAATGCCGTGTTTTTCATTATATTCTTCCTGAATTTCTCGCCGCCGCGCCGTTTCGTCAATCGCGTATTTCATTGATTTGGTAATTTTATCGGCATACAAAATCGCTTTTCCGTCGGAATTTCGCGCGGCGCGTCCGATGGTTTGAATCAAACTTCGCTCGCTTCGCAGAAAACCTTCTTTGTCGGCATCGAGAATGGCGACGAGGGAAACTTCCGGCAAATCCAAACCTTCGCGCAAGAGATTAATGCCGACCAAGACATCAAATTCGCCGCGCCTTAGATTTCGCAGAATTTTTATGCGCTCCAAAGTTACGATGTCCGAATGCAGATAATTGACCTTTACACCGACTTCCGCGAAATATTCGGTCAAAGATTCCGACATTTTTTTCGTCAGCGTCGTCACCAAAACCCGCTCGTCGCGTTCGGCGCGGATGCGGCATTCTTCCAAAAGATCGTCAATCTGTCCTTTGACCGGGCGAACTTCAACATTTGGATCAAGCAAACCCGTCGGGCGAATTACTTGTTCGATGACTTCGCCGCCGGTTTGTTCGAGTTCGTAATTTCCGGGCGTGGCGGAAACGTAAATTGTTTGCCCAATGCGTTGATTAAATTCTTCAAAATTCAGCGGGCGGTTGTCCATCGCACTGGGAAGACGAAAACCGTATTCGACTAAGTTTCCTTTTCTCGAACGGTCGCCTTTGTACATCGCGCCGAGTTGCGGAACGGTTTGGTGCGATTCGTCTATGACGATAATCGTGTCTTCGTGCAGATAATCGAGCAGCGTCGGCGGCGGCGCACCGGCGGGTTTTCCGGTCAAATGCCGCGAATAATTTTCGATGCCGCGACAAAAACCCATCTCTTTAATCATTTCGAGATCGTACATCGTCCGCTGATGAAGCCTTTGCGATTCGACGAGTTTTCCTTGCTTTATTAATTCTTCTTCCCACCAGACGAGTTCTTCTTTGATGGTTTTCAGAGCGCGTTTGATCGTCGGCTTGCTCATCACATAGTGAGTTTTCGGATAAATCGGCAGGCGCGATTCGTGTTTTTGCAGAACTTCACCGAGAAGCGGATCAATTGTGAAAATTCCGTCAATTTCGTCGCCCCAAAATTCAATGCGATAGGCTTGGTCTTGATAGCTCGGATAAACTTCAATGACATCGCCGCGAACGCGAAAAGTTCCGCGTTCGAATTCGATGTGCGAGCGTTCATACTGCAAATTGACGAGTTCCTTTAAAAATTCGTCGCGTTTGAGTTTCTGTCCGGGTTCGACGAAAAAAATCATCCCGAAATATGCGTCCGGGTCGCCGAGTCCGTAAATACACGAAACCGATGCGACGACTATTACATCGCGGCGTTCAAAAAGTCCGCGTGTCGCGCTCAATCGCAGGCGGTCAATTTCTTCGTTGACCGTTGCTTCTTTTTCGATATACAAATCCGCTGCCGGAACATAGGCTTCCGGCTGATAATAATCGTAATAGGAAACAAAATATTCGACGGCATTTTCGGGGAAAAAGGTCTTGAATTCCTGATAAAGCTGCGCGGCGAGCGTTTTATTATGCGCCAAAACGAGCATCGGACGCTGAACTTGCTGAATGACGTTGGCAATCGTGAAAGTTTTTCCGCTGCCCGTGATGCCCAAAAGAACTTGATTTTTGGCGTGATTGTTTAATTCGCTGACAAGTTGCGCGATTGCCTGCGGCTGGTCGCCTTTCGGCTTATTTTCGGAAACTAAATTAAATTGCATTCATAAATTTTAACGTGAATCAAGGGCAAATGCACGACGTAAAATTTATAATTTTTTAGCGTAATATTTTTGTTATTTTGTGAAAACCTATTATCTTTTTGTCCGGTATTTAATTAGAATTGTTTTATTTTTTTCGCTAATTGCATTAGCTCCGGCGAAGTGAATCGCAGTTAAAATGCTTTTATCTGTTGGGCGAAAAGCACGAAGCATTAATCTTTTGTATAGGACTTGACCTAAATAATCGGATAAATGCCAGTCTTCACCGGTTTGATTTTTGAGAACAAAATCTCCGGCTTTAATGCCACTTCTCTGATATAGACATTACCGGAATTTTTTTATCATCAATTATTCCGTTCATTTCGATTTCCCCGCAAATCAAATTTGAAATAAAAATTTTGTCTCAAACACTAATAAAACCTATTTCTTCAATCGTTTTGTCAACCTCTTGCTGTAATTCAACCGGCAGAGTTTTTTGTTCGAGCAGAAAATATAAACCGGATAACGCCTTTTGATTTTTTATAATTTTGATTGTGTGCAAAATCGCTTTTCTCACATTTATATCTTCGTGATTTTCCAAAGGCTGAAAAATTATTTCCGTTTCGTTTGCTTTGATGAGAATCGGCACTTTATTTCAAGCACTTGAAACTTATTTTTTGAAAAGATTTTGTTGCTCATATCGATTTTTCAAACTATATTTTGAGGGTTATTTAGATAGTGAAATATGAAAATCAACTTTTTTGTCGGGATTTGTTAAAGAGTTATCGGTTCAAATCCGACTTCTAAATTTATGCACAATTTTAAGAATAATTCCATTTATTTTTTAACATTGTTTATTATGGGTATTTTTTTATAGACACTTGTTTGAGGTGAAAAAATTTTGATTATTGACCTTTACCAAAACAAAAATTCGTAATAAAGTTAGCATATTCAAAAATTTTCAAAT